>NZ_NFIL01000024.1:0-47512 GCF_002161755.1 Flavonifractor sp. An4
GGAGGCGTGGAGCAAGGCCGTGGCCGCCGGGATCTTCGACGGCACCCGGCCCCGGGACGGGCTGACCCGTCAGGAGGCTGCCGTGGTGCTGGACCGGCTTGGACTGCTGCCGGAGAAAGGAGCCTGACATGGAGCACATCAATTCCTTCAAGGCGGCGGTGGCCGCTGTGTGTGCCGCCCTTACCGCCCTGTGGGGGTGGTTCGGCTGGCTGGTGGTGGCCTGGATCGTGTGCATGATCATCGACTACGCCACCGGCTCCGCTGCCGCTCTGCGGGCGGGGGAGTGGTCCAGCAAGTCGGCTAGGGACGGCATCTGGCACAAGCTGGGCAGCGTGGTGGCCGTCATTGTGGCGGCCGTTTTGGACATGGTCATTGGCCGCCTGCTGGCCCATGTGCCGGGGGTGGAGCTGCCCTTCACCTACACGGTGCTGCTCTGCCCCCTGGTGGTGATCTGGTACATCCTCACCGAGGCGGGTTCCATCATCGAGAACGCCGGGGCTCTGGGGGCCCCCATTCCCGCCTGGCTCACCAAGATGATCGCAGCATTGGAGTCCAAAGTAGATCAGGCGGGGGACAATATGTCATCTAAAGAATGATAAACTCAAACAGCCCTTCGGACTTCCAGAGGGCTGTTTTTATTTGCATTATTATATATACTATGTGTATGGGATTCGGATGTAATGCCGCCGGTGTAGTGGGATGCCGCATCATCGATTCTCCCCGGGAACGGCTGATTGCCATTCTTACCAACAGTTTTGTTCCTTGCAATGGGCGATTCCCAACCCTGATTGCTCTGATCACCATGTTTTTTGTGGGTACGGCAGGAGGGTTGTGGCAGGGAATGGTATCCTCACTGCTGCTCACCGGGGCCATTCTGCTGGGCGTGGTTATGACCTTCGGCATATCTCGTCTCTTATCCAATACGTTGCTGAAGGGGATTCCGTCGGCCTACGCCCTGGAGCTGCCGCCCTACCGCCGCCCCAGAGTGGGGCAGATTCTGGTCCGTTCGGTGCTGGACCGTACGCTGTTCGTATTGGGGCGGGCGGTCGCCGTTGCCGCGCCCGCTGGTTTGGTGATCTGGCTATGTGCCAACATTACTGTAGGAGGAACCAGCATCTTGGGCTGGTGCACTGGTTTTCTGGACCCCTTCGGCCGGTTGTTGGGCATGGACGGCACTATTTTGATGGCCTTTATATTAGGCTTCCCTGCCAATGAGATTGTGATCCCCATCATTCTCATGTCCTATCTGTCCACTGGAACCTTACAAGATACGGGAAGCCTTGAGGCTCTTCGGGAACTGTTGGTGGTAAACGGCTGGACTTGGACCACAGCACTGTGTACCATGCTGTTTTCTCTGTTCCACTGGCCATGCTCCACCACCTGCCTAACCATCGCGCGGGAAACACGCAGTGTAAGATGGACGGTGCTGGCTGTGGTCATCCCAACAGCGCTGGGAATCTGCCTTTGTTTGCTGACAGCCACTGCCTCAAGGCTGCTGGGGGCAGTGTAAATAAGAGCTGACTGGAAGTTTTTTAGGAAAAATCAAAATTAACTCTTTACAAACAGGGGGATGATTGCTATAATAATCTGGCACGTTAAAAGAACGTGTCAGATGCGCCCGTAGCGCAATTGGATAGAGCGTCAGATTCCGGTTCTGAAGGCTGGGGGTTCGAGTCCCTTCGGGCGTACCACGAAGAAATCCTGTAACCACAAGGGTTACAGGATTTCTTTTTTTGATTTTTTGGAAAAAACGCTTGTTGCTTATCTGCTTTGGTTGATTAGATGATGCCGATCATTTCTTAGCCTTTGCAAAAAAGCGGTCTGGATTTCCTGTGTCCAGGCCGTTTTTTCTGTTCTCACCGACGATGCCGGTTGCACTTTGGACTGCATTTTGTCTTCTTTCATAAAGAACTATTTATGCTGGATAAGGAGACAATCTTAAAATGGCTGATATTCTCTATATTGTAGTGCCCTGCTACAACGAAGAGGCCGTGCTGCCTGAGACCGCCAGGCGACTAAGGGACAAACTGGAGGCTCTGATGGCGGCGGACAAGATCTCGGAGAAGAGCCGGGTACTCTTTGTCAACGATGGTTCCAGGGATAGTACCTGGCGCATCATCCAACAGCTCCACAGGGAGAATCCGCTGTTCAGCGGCGTGGACCTAAGCCGCAACCGGGGACATCAGAATGCCCTGCTGGCGGGACTGATGACAGCGGCTGACCGCTGCGATATGGCCATATCGGCCTTAACGTAAACAGGATTTCTCAGCAGTTGAGCGATAAATGCTCGTGTTAGTGCCTTGCCATAAACTTTAATATCATGGGCCACAAAATACCGTGTTATATCTCCATAAGAGGAACTCGGTTCCGCATACATTTGATATATTAGTTCGGCAAAATCCATTTCCGCATTTTCCACCAGCTTCTTTGTCTTGATCCCGTCCATGACGATGGGCTCAGTATCAAAACCGTATGGCGTCCGGCCCCGCATATAGTAGCCTTTGGTACACCGGGAATAGTTGACCTCCTCAATGGTCACCTTGGCACCTTCCCGGGCAATGTTGTCAAAGCGGGACTTGCTGCTGCCCTTGGGCATATGGACAACGGCTTTTTGCCCCAGGCGGTTGGCAGCCCACGCCACACCGCGGCCATGGTTGCCGTCTGTGGCGGTAAAGAAGGTGGCCTGTCCAAATTCTTGCTTGAGCTGGTTGCTGGTCAGGTAATCATAGCTCATCTCGTCTACAGATTTACCAAGCTCTTTGGCGATGTACCGGGCCATGGCAAAAGAACCGCCCAGGACTTTAAAGGCATTCAGACCAAACCGGTAGGACTCATCCTTGACAAACACATCCTTCAGCCCCAGCTGTCCGGCCATACGGGAAAGCCTGGCAAGAGGGGCAACAGCGTATTGGGGAAAACTCCGGTGAAATCTGCGGGCCCGCTGCACCTCATCCAGAGCCATGACGCTCAGCTGCTGGTCCCCGCTTTTGGGCATTTTGTTGGCGCTCCACTTGATGACTTCCATAATGATCCTCCATTTCTGACGGCTTTGTGCCGGTGTATGGCAAATATATCACATCCCAGAGAATAAATCGACTAGTCAGTCAGCTTAATGAATTTGATTTTTTACGACCGGTTTGATATACTGATGATACGAAATGGATGGCAGAAAAGAGGATGCCGATCATGGAATATAATCCTATGGAAGAAACGATCCTGACTGCGGCGTTTGAGGTGGTAGACAGGGAAACACTCAACGGGACCCGTATGCGTTTGATCGCAGAGGAGGCCGGAGTGGTGCAGTCCAATCTCCACTACTATTTCAAGACAAAACGGGACTTGCTGCTGGCCCTGCTGCGCTATATCCAGAAAAACTTTTCAGAAAAGCGAGAGGCGGTACTCAACCAACACTCCAATTCCCTGGCAGACAAGTTGGCTGGCTTCTTTGAGCAGAAAAAGCAGATTATTGAGGAAGAACCTCAATATGACAGAACCCAGTTTGACTATTGGTGCATGGGACGGGTGGATCCTGAGATCAACGAGGAGTTCTATCAGTCTTATGAGATCTGGAGAAAGCATATTGCAGAAACCATTCGTCTGTATGATCCTGCAGTAGAAGCAGAAACGGCCGCCCTTCTGGCTCATATCATGGTTTCCATGATGATGGGAGAGTCCCTTCAGGTGCTGAATTCCAAGCTGACAGTAGATTTGGACCTGTATGCGTCCCTCTGCTGCGATATGCTCATGGAATACCTTCACACCGCTCCATCAACTGTACAGGCATGATAAAAGCGCCCCCGGAAAGAATCTCTTTCCGGGGGCGCTCTCTGTATAGGAACCAATCAACCTGCTTGATGCAGCTTGTTTAGCTCCAGAAGGATCAAATTTGTGCATACCTCAAAATAGCGATCCAAATCAAAGTCGGCACGATTCATAATCAGCATGACGGCGCCTACGAACATGGATACCATAATATAGCCCAGTGCGCGCTGGGTTTCGGCGGGAATTTCGGGATAAGCCTGCGCGATCAGGCGGATGGCCTGTTCCCGCCAGCCCTCATAACTCTCGTCAAACAACTCCTGCATCTCCGGCTCTGTATGAGCATACAGCCAGAAATCGATCTGTACCGTTTCATAGCGCCAGTCTTCGTCCAACAGGCGTCTGGGCTCCTGGAAGAAATGCGCGATCTGACTTTCAACGGGTGTGTCCGGATCCACAGCATCCTGCTTGCGACGCTCTGTAAACGTATCCTGAATCATGCAGAAGAGTGCCTTCATCAGTGCATCTTTTGTTTTAAAGTGATAGTGCAGATTGGACTGGGACATCCTAGCTTCTTCAGCGATCAGGTGCATCCTGGTTCGGCTGATGGTTTCCCTTGCTACGACCTCCAGGGCCGCGTCCAATATGGTTTTTTCCTGTGGTGTAACCTTCATCTTTCCCACGCCTTAGTTCCTTTTTTTATCATTTTATCGTTTTAGGTGAAGCCTGTCAAGGAGCGGGGTCCTGGTTACAATGGCCCGGAAGGTCGGATGAGTCCTCCGACAGTAGGATGCCTATCAGGTTTCTCCGGGCAGCAGCTCAAACTCCAGAAGCTCCTGGCTGGTCTCCCGCTCCGAGGCATCCAGTCCCCGGCCGCCCACCATCACTTCGCCTACCTGATTGTCATAGGGGTCCTGCCGCCAATCCTGCATGGGCGGTGTCAGAGGCGCCTGGAAGGCGCTGTTTGCCACCATACGCCAGGGGTCCAGGCTGCCGAAGTAGTGCCGGCGGCGCTCGGTCTCTCCATTGCGCCGGGCCGAGGAGCCAAAGGAGCAGTCTGCCCACAGCCAGCCATGGGGCGCCAGATAGAACATGGCCCAGTCGTGGGGGCCAACACTGTCGGGCCGGACGGCCAGGCCGCTCTGCCAACGAGCGGGGATGCCGGAGATGCGGCACAGGGTGATAAAGAGCAGGGCAAATACGCCGCAGTCTCCCCGCAGGGTCTTGGCGCACTGGTCGGCGATACAGTCTAGTTGGAGGTAGGCGGGTTGGTAGCGGTAGTCCACTTGGCCGGTCACATAGTCATAGATAGCCCGGGCTTTTTCTGCCGGTGTGGAGCACCCCCGGCAGATGTCTTTTGCAAGTGCCCGCAGGTAGGGAGTAAAGACGATGTGGGGAGCTTGCTCCTCCAGATCGAAGGTGGGCTGAACAGGGTCCAGCGGCAGTGTCATGGGGTCGGTATACTGGGCCCGAATGAGATAGCGGTAAGTTACGGAGAATGTATCCACCCCCTGTGTCCGCCACCACATGGTGCGCTGAGGGGCACATTCCGGAGCGGCTATGCCGCCGGGGGTGTGGTCCAGAATCTGAATCCGGCTCTGCTGGGGACAGGCGGCGGGGATGGGCAGCCAGGCCTGAACTTCTTGCCTGGTCACCGGCACCAGGGAGCGGATGGTGGCCCGCAGCGTGATGCGGGCGGTGAGGGCACCCTCAGCCTCCATCCTGGCCAAAACGGCGTCCCGGGCGGAGTGATCCTGGGGCTCCTGTATGAGACCGGGGGCTTCTCTGGGGTAAATACGCAAAGATTCCAGGAATCGCTCCTGACACCGCAGTTCCCCGTCAACCATGCGCCAGTCGATGCGCCCGTGGTCCACCAGAGTGTCAAACTGTTCCTCCGTGCACTGGGGCCACTCTGCGCGGATCATAGCCAGGGCCTCGGCACGGGAGTAGGGGTAGTCGTGAGGCAGACGGGTCAGCCGCAGCCGCTCCGCCTCCAGGCGGAGAGCCAGCAGAGGCTGGGTGCGGCTGGCCAAACGCTGGTCGATGAGCCGGATGGCGCCTGCCAGGTCGCCCATCTCCTTCCGGCGGGCAATGTCTGCGGGCAGCGGATCGTTCAGGTGCAGAAAAGCGTCGTTTTTGGTCATATGGCAGGCCTCCATTTATGAATCTTTGGTGATATCCAGTCCCTGTGTTCCAATGTCTACAGAGCCGTCCTTCAGAGAGATGAAGGGGGAAAACTCTGCCGTCTCGTCCTTGTAGGTCAGACGGATGGTAGCGTCGGCGAAGATATCGCTGGCGTTGCACTGGAGGATAAAGGGCTGGCAATCCGGGTCCTGGTAGATCAGAATGGGTTGGGAGGTCTCCAGATCGTTGCGGTACAGGGACAGCTCCATACCCGTATATCTGGGGATCACCAGATAGTAGTCTCCGGCGGAGAGATAGTGAATGGGCAGACTGTCATGATCCAGATAATGCTCCACATAGTAGTCCAGATCATCGATTTGCTGATATCCCAGATAGGCCACAGCATAGTACTGGCCGTCCTCAAAGGGAATGGCATCCTGTTTGGAAGCCTCAGGCTGAGAAGTACAGCCGGAGAGAAGGCCCAGACAAAGGAGAAGAGCGGAGAGGCCGCGAGTCAATTTTTTCATAGCGCATCCTCCAAATCTGCCGGCTGGCGGCATCATTCTGATTGATGTGGGCAAAGACATTATAGCAGGAAAGACAACGCTTTACAACGATAAAGAAACACGCCCCCTGTACAGCGAATTGCCGTACAGGGGGCGTGTTTTCACTACCTTAAAGGGGTTTTTGCTTGTCGGTGAAAGGGGTTTGACCGGGCAGCTGCACGTCGGTGGAGAGCGGATATCGGGCCAGATATTTGTTGAAGCCGCGGCCATACTCGTCGTCCCGCATACGGGTGAGCAGCTCCTCACGCTTGCCCAGAGCCCGTTCGCCGATGAGGTAGGCATATTGGATCTCGCCCCATTTTGCCATGCCCTCATAGATCTCGATTTCCTGGGCTTTGCCGTACAGTTTCAGGATGGCTTTGCTGTCCCAGTTGAGGTATTGCCAAATGTGGATCAGCTCATGGGCGATGGTCATGGTGGACTGCATCCGGGGCGCGCCGTTTTCCACCAGTATGGTATAGCCCTTTTTGTCCCGGATGGCTACGCCCAGCACTCTGCCGTCGCTCTTTCCGGTGGGAACAAAGCGCTTGCCCAGCCGCCGATGGAGCTTTTGCGCGTTGACCATCTCCACCCGGACCGACGCCGAGATCTTAGCGCCGTAGAAGATCTCCAGGTTTTGCACCACGGTTTGGTAGATGGCCCGGAATTCTTCCTCGGTTTTGACTGCCGTTCGGCTACAGGTAATACAGCGGTCCCGGCCGTCCGAGAGGATCTCATACTCGGTTCCGGTCAGCTCTACGCCGCAGAAGTCGCAGCAACGGCTGCCGTCCCGCAGGATATCCTGGCCGATCCGTTCGGCGGTGTCCCGGCCCGCCCGGGCCTGCTTGAGCTCGCTGTTGCCGAAGCCCAGGGCCTCCAGATAATCCCTGGTACCCTGTACGTCGATCTGCTCCGGCACCTGGGTACCGCCGTAGAGCAGATAGCAGCGCAGGTGGTAGGGCTTGCGGGAAATGGGGCTTCCGCCGCCGGCCTGTACCTGTTCCGGCTCAAAGTGAAGGGAGTTCTGCTCAACCGGAGCCGGATTCTCTTGGATGGGAGCCGGGGGATTGGTGTCAGCATCTTCGGCAATTTCCTCGGCAGGAACATCCTGGTCGGAAACCACTTCGTTGGAGCTCTCCTCGATGGTAGCATCAGGAACAGCGGCTTCCGCCTCGACAGGTTGGTCAGCAAACGGCTCCTCCGGAAGGGGAGAGGTGGGTTCTGGCTGTTTTGTCACGGAGGTATCGTCGGAAGGTGGGGCTTCGGTACCCAAGCCTCCCGGAGCGGTGCTCATGAGAGGCGGCATGGTGTTTTCCTTGGGCTTGCGGCGGAACAGCTTCCGGAAGAAGTTGCCGATCTTCTGGAACAGCCGTCTGAAGAAGCCCTTTTTCGGCTGCGGCTCTTCCTCGGCGGGAGGCGCAGTAAAGTCGGGGGGCTCCTGAGCGGGAGGGGGATTCATGCTTAGATCCATTGCCTCCATGTGCCAGTCCAGATAATCGCAGAGTATGGAGAAGATACGGTTGAGGCTGCGCTGTACCGTGACCAGAAGGCCCAGGTCCAGCTGACTGTCCTCAATGATGTAGATGCACCCGTCCTCCAGCTCCGTCCCGTTTTCACCCTGAAGGCTGTAGGTGGTGGGAGCAGCAGCTTCACCGGGCATGACTGCAGCGATGTAGGGCTGATTTTCCGCGAAGAGGGTGCGGAAGATCTCGTTGAAGAGGAGCGCCACCGTGCCGCAGATCTCCTTGGTCAGCATACCATCCCGGTCCGGCAGGGTAATCCGCAGCAGCTGCTTGGCCTGATAAACCCGGTTGGGCACGCCGTTGATAGAGACCACGCTTCCCCCGGCGAAGTTGTTGTATTGATCCAGCTTCCAGTAGGCCGGGGTTTCCACCCGAATGTCAGCGTACTGCCGGACGATGTGCATCCCGGCAATGTCCATCTGGTCGCCCATGGCCTCGGAATCCACCACGTTGGAGAGGTAGTAATTCCGGATCTGGCGGTAAGCGGGACGGCCGGTGATGTGGTCGGCGGCGCGGCGTACCAGCACCTGACCGGCGCTGGTGACCCGGAGCATTTCATAATACTTACCGCCGAAGGTGAAGAACTGGCCGGGCAGGTACTTTTGGAACACATGGCCCCGCAGCTCCGCGCCCAGGTAGTGCTTCTCGCCCTTTTCGTCCTCGGCGATGTAGCCGGCGTTGCGGAGATCGCCCAGCACGATGGAGATAAACTTGGGATCTGTGATGGAGTACAGCAATTCCATCCGGCCCTGCTCCAGGGAGTATTTCTTTTTGACCTGCAGGGTATCGATCCCAAAGACGGTTTCAGCCTCTCCGTGGGAGAAGACCAGACATTCGTTGCCAGCTTTGTCAGTGCGGCTGATACCGCGGCTGCCGCAGTACAGGCAGATGTTATGCCACAGGCTGCCGGGCAGTTCTCCCTGGTCCATGTCTCCCAGCATCAGCTCCTGCTGGATGTCCGCCTCTTTAACCGGCCCGGTGCTCATCCTCAGGCAGAGCCGCAGGATGATATTGCGCTGGGTGGAGGCATAGTCGGCCACTATATAGGGGATGGCCTTGGGGTCAGCGTTGAAAATGCCGTCATTCTCCAGCATATAGTCCTTGAGCAAATACTCCGGCGAGATGATGTTGACAAAGCCCTGGTTGCGGGCCCGGGTGGAGAAGAGCCGCTTCATCTCGAACATATTATTCCCCTCATCCTCTACGGTGAGGAAGTGGTTCTCCCGGATCCGGGCATTCCACAGGTTGGGGGTGGTCTGGAAGTATTCGTCCATGGCCTCCTGGGAGGTGGGCAGCTCCGCATAGTGCAGCAGATCATAGTAGTACTGCTTGGCGATCCAGTGGATATCCACCACCGGGAAGCTGTCGCCGCCATACCACTCGGTTACAGGCACCTGGTTTTTCAGCGCGGCGAAGGACAGCTCGGTGCCTACGCCCAGATAGCGGGAGAGGTTGGGCAGCAGGCGGTGCTGCAAGTGGTCGCCGTCTCCGTCCCAGCACATATAGGAGGAGACCCCCTTGTGGTGCTCTGTGGCGGACACCTCGGTGAAGCTGGACAGCAGGATATGGGACAGGGCGTCTACCAGGCCGTCGCAGTTTTTATCGGTGGAGCAGAAGGTGATCTGCTTTCCGTCCTGGCGGCAGCGGCGCATGATGGAGTTCAGACCGATCTGGGCAGTGGTCACCAGCTTGGAGGGTTCCACCACCACCACGAACTCCACGTCCTGGAAGAAGGCGTCGTTGGCCTCATGGAGGGCCAGGTCGTGGACGCTGGAGCGGCTGATGATGCCCACATCCAGCGCCTGGGGGGCGTCGGAGAGCACGCCGATGTTCCACATACCCGGAATGTTGGAGATGGAGGCCAAACCTTCCTGGCACCAGGCAATGATGTCGTCCTCCACAGAGTGGCGGCCCAAAATAATGAGTACCTTCTTGCGGCGGAGCATGACCCGGTTCATGGGGTAGAACACATAGGGGATAAGATCGTAGTAGAAGGGATTGTTGAACAGAATACTGTGCTCCTGCAGAAGCTCCAGACCGGAGGCCAGGTAGTTGTGGTCCAGCTGAAGGCCGCTCTGGACTTTCTTCCGCATAAAGCGGCCGTAGGCCTCCACCTTGGGATCATCGCTCTGCTCCAGCTGCTGGAGCAGGGCGTCGTTGGTCCGGGCTGCCAGCAGACCGGAGTCCACCGTGGTATTTTCCGCCCCCAGCTTGTCTCCAAACAGCTTGGAGAGCACCTTCCGGAGCAGGACATAGTTGGTGACGCTGTTGGCGTGGTCCGCCTCGCCGGTAAGGTAGCTGGTCAGCTCCTGGCGGTCCAGTCCATCCGCGAAGAAGTAGATCTCGCCCACAATCAGCAGGCCGAATACGGGATAGAAGGGGACAGAGAGCAGGTCGTTGCGATAGAGCTCGCAGGAGAAGAGCACCAGTGCGGCGGACAGGGCCATGGCGGCATAGTACATGGTTTTCAGATAGGTGCGGGCCTGGCCGAAGTGGCTGCGGACATACCAGAAGGAACTCTCCTCGTCTTGCTCGTAGAAGAGCTCCGCGCACAGGTCGTGGAGACTACCGCCGGATTTGAAGACCACTTGGAAGATGGAGATCAGGATCCGTTTCAGCAGGATGTGGACCAACAGGATTAGCCTTGCGCTTGTCGGGGTCCTGCTCCGCCGAGCACAGATCGTCCAGGTTGGCCTCCACCCGCTTGGTCTTTTCGTGATCGAACATACCGGTGTCGTAAGCGTCGGGGGCGTACAGCTCCAGCCGGGGCAGAATCACATTGTGCAGGGTGGAGGTGGTGGTGCGCACCCGCTTGTCCATCTCGATCTTGGCCTGGTAGAGCATATAGCGGGCGGCGTTGGGGTGACACACTTCGCCGAAGGCGTTCTTCAGCAGGAACTCCAGAGTGCAGGGGCGCTTTTCGTTGATGGTCTTGTTCTCGTTCATGAACAGGGCCTCGGCGGCGTTGGCGGCCACCTTCTTGGCCCGGGAGCGCAGCATGGCCTCATAGTTGCGCAGCTTGTCCTTGTTCTCCACCGCGTGGCCCCGGTTGTTTTCGTCCTCATAGTCGATCTCGGTGGCCAGGGCATTGGCGGCGTCCCGGGTGGCCCGGATGGCGGAGTCGGTGGACAGGGAGGCGATCATCTCCTCATCCACGGCCTTAAAGAAGTTTTTGATCCGCTTGTCAGCGTCGTTGAGGAAACGGGCGTTCAGATCCTTGGAGAAGTTATCGGTGGCGGTACGCAGCTTGCCGGTATATACCTCGCCGCGGGTGGGAATCTCGCTCTGGGACAGGCCCTTCTTGATGGCGTCCTGCTTGGCCACATCATAGGCGTGGTCATACTTGGACCACTTGGCCACGTCGCCTTCGCCGCCGATGCTGTCCATGGCCCAGCCGTAGGCAATGTAGTCGGCAATATCCTCATAGGGGTAACGGATCACGCCGGCGCCGATGCCGCCGAAGCGGTTGCGGCCCAGGTTGCCGGGGTTGGACATCTCCTTGATGATATTGTCCTCCACGGAAAAGGCGTTGGCCTGCATGGGGCCGATGTTCTGCTCGTACAGGGCCTGGGCGGCCTGGGCCTTATACTGCTCCAGGTTTGCCATGGTGGTATCCTCGGCGTTCTGGCCGTCCATCAGGAAGCAGAAGTCGAAGGGCAGCAGGGACAGGCGCTTGAGCTCATTGGTGCCGGGATTGGCAAAATCAATGTGCAGATCCTTATAGCGGCTGAGATCGCTGTCGCCCACGTCCATAAAGCCGGAGCCCTTCATCATGAAGGCGTTGATCTCCTTGATGGTGGCGTAGGCGTTGCGGCGCTGGCTCTCCCGCTCGGCGGTGGAGTCGATGACGCTGTCCAGAGTCTCGGGCAGCAGGATCACCGAGCGCACGATCAGCGAGGTGTTGGGATATTTGGTGTTGACATAATCCCGGACGATCATAGACAGCGGCAGGATGATGCCCGAGCCGGTGCCGCCGGAGGCGGTGGAGGCAATGACAATACGCATGGCCTGCTTGAGGGCCTTGCCGTCCTTGCGGAACAGGTCGTCAATGGCGTCATACAGCGGTTTCAGCTTGCCGGTCTTGATGGTGGCGTTGAGGGCCAGACGGGAGATAGCACGCACCTGACCGGCGCCCTCGGAAACCGTCTTGTCGTACATGACGGCGTTTTTGGGAAACCAGTTTTTTAGAGCGTCCTGATCGTAGTCCAGGTAGTCACCCACGGTCTGGGTGTTGGAGGTCTGGACATAGTAGATATGGGCGCTGCTTTTGGCAATGTCGGACAGGTCGTTGACGTTGGTGTCCAGACAGACAAAATTGATGTTTTCCTTCTCGCCGGGGCGGCACTTCTCGGCCACCCGTTTGACGATGTTGCAGCCGGTACCGCCAACACCGATAAACAAGGTGGGCGCAGCTACGACGTTTTCCTTGATGATCTCTTTGCTCATGTCATTCCCTCCTGATGATCTGGTATCATACTCCTCGCTGTTGGGATGGTTGTTTTATTGCGGCTTCATAAAACGGGACCGGTGCTCATTTGAACTGGAGCTGGACCGACAGGGTAAAGGATTCGCCGGTGATGGTCTCACCGATGAAGGTGCAGGTGGGTTTGCCGCCGATCTCGAAGTTTGTGGCAGCCGACGGGCTGGGGATCTGCTTGCCGTCCAGCACCCAGATGATCTCGTTGCCCTCCTCGGATTTGACCAGGGTATGAGTACCGATGGAAAGGGAGGTAAGGGCGGCGGTATTGGAAGGGGAGATGGTCGTGACCAGGGCCCGGCGGCGATTGGATTTGACCCGCCGGGGGGTGACGGCCTGCAGCTGAAGGGCAAAGCCGCCCTTTACCAGCGGTGAGCCGGAGTAGGCGGGGGTGGATACCTGAATGGAGCCCCGCTTTTTTCCGCCGCCGGAGTAGTTGCATTTGGCTGCGCCCTGGACCATCTCGCCGTCTACGGTGAATACGGTTTGGGCACTGTTGACGGTGATTTTCTTGGGCAGGATCTTGCGGCTGAGGTAGAAGAGGATCAGGGCGATGATCAGCAGAATGATCAGGGCGATGATCAGGTAGCGCAGCCACAGGGGATACGTGCTCAGCTCCACCTGCTTGGTGCCCTCTGCCGAGATCTCCCTGCCGATCTGGTCGTTGGTAACGGCGCGGACCCGGAGACCGTACTTGCCGGAGACGGCGTGTTCATCTCCTGCAATATGCAGGGCATAGGCCGACTCTCCCGGCAGGGGTTCCTGGGTTACGGTCAGCCCGTCTGCCTCCACGATGAGGGTGGTGGCAGCCAGCTGCTCGTCTGTCATGGGCTGCCCGCTGAGGGACAGTTTCACCAGAATGGGGGCGCTGTTCTCCAGGTCGGCGATGACAAAATAGCCGGGGCCCTCAAATTCCATGGCCAGCTGATAGCTGTCATCTTCCACGGCAAAGTCCCAGGCGGCTTCATTGCTCTGGGCTGTGACACCAAATTCATCGGTATAGCTGGCGGACAATATCATGTGATAGTCGCCGCAGTCAGTAGCCTCCGCCGAACCGGCATAGCGCAGATAGAGAGCGCAGTTGTCGCCCTCCCGAATCAGCTCATAGCCGGCGTTGCCGCCATCCAGCGCGGCGTTGAATTTCACCTGCTCCAGAGCCTCGCCGGTGAGCTGGGAGCCCTCATAGTAGACCTGCACCTGGCAGGGAGAATCCTCCAGAGTGGAGAGCGCGTAGCTGTCCTGTCTGCCGGACACCTTGAGTTCCAGAGAACCGGCGGGGCGGGGCGTGACCTGGAAACCGCCGGAGGGCCAACCCAATTGGCTGCTGTCTTTGGTAATGGAGTAGCCGCTGAGGTACGAGACGTGGATCTTTCCGTCCAGTACATCCCCCTCTTTCAGCTCCAGAGCCACCTGGCCGCTCTTGTCACTGGTAACGGTCTGCTCCTTGCCGTTGATGGTGTAGGTTACCTCGTAGTTGGTAGTACCCAGCAGGGTGGAGGTGGTCATGTTGCCGGTCTTGTCCACCAGACCGTAGTTGATGTAATAAGTGCCGGGGTAGAGCTCGGAGGAAGAGGTGATGACTGCGCCGCTCTCATCGGTGAGCTGGGCCACCAGATCCACATCGGGCTCGTAGTATACGCTGACGTTGCTTACGTCGCCGGAGTAACTCAAAGAATAGGTTCCGGCCTCCAGAGGCGTGTCATAGATGGCGATATAACCGCTCAGGCTTTTGTCGATGCCGAAGGAGCCGGAGCCGATACCGCTGCCGGCGCCCTTCTCGCTGTAGCGGGGGCTGTATTCCAGGCTGGGGCTGCCTACCGATGCCCCGGAGGCATCCTTTAAAGTCACGCCGCTGATGTTGCTCCCCTGAACGAACAGAATGAGCTTGTTCATGGATACATCAAAGCTGATCTGATTGCCGGAGGCGGTCAGCTTGTCCCGGCCAAAGATCATGTTGCACATATTGGTCAGTTTGCTCAGTACGTCGGCGCTGTTGGCCGCCTTGTCCGCGTAATACTGATACTGACCGTTGCTGGTCACTGTGGGCATGACTGCGACGGAGTCAATTCCCAAATAGAGCACATTGGCCGATTTATTGTACTCGGTGAGCACTTCGGACAGTCGGGCGGAGGTGGCAGACCCCAGACCGGCGCCATTTTCATAGAACTCCGCGCCGTCGGTGAGCACAATGAGCCACTTTTCATCGGCGGTGCTGCGCTGTAGTGCCTGATGGGCATCTCCGATGGTCTCGATAGGGGTATCTCCCGCGTGGGGGGTGTACATATCCCGGATGGCGGAGATATCGCTGCCGCCGGATACCGTCACCGGGGACTGGCTGGTGTAGCTCTTCCCGTTGGCGGTGACCTCATACATGGGGAACACCTGGAGCGTATCCCCCTGATTCATCATGGAGGCAAAGACTTCGATGGCGTAGGTGGCCCGGCACCAGGCCTTGTTTCCGCTCATGTACATGGAGCCGGAGTTGTCAAATACAATGGCGATGGCGCGGGAGACGGAGTTTTTGGCCGAGCCGGACGCTCCTGCCGTTCCTACTGCGGCAGAAAGCAGCAGAATCATTGCCAGCAGCCCGGATAAGATTCGTTGGACCCAGGCTTTGGGATAAAAGCGCGCAGTTTTCCCCATGGACGTGTCCTCCTCTTATGTTCAGCCCTATATCACACACATAGCAAAGTGTTTTGCATTTCTCTCCAAAATTCCGCATGAAAACCCAAAATTCGACAATAATTATATCTCTTGGAATCATGATGTGTCAAGGAACTAGGTAAATCGCGCATACAAAATTTAAGCAAAATGGCGGGCAGCATCGGCGACAGTGGTTGGCTAGCTTCTGGTCGGAGTATGGGCGGAGCATTCAGGGTTGTAGCAGAGGAATGGCTGGTGTATGATAAGAAGGTGTGTGGAAAAGGCAGGCGGAGAGGGCCTGCCTTTCCTGCGGAGTATTGTGTGATGAAGGGGAGGAACGAATGGACAGAAGGTTTCAGATCACGGCCCGGGGCAGTACGGTGCGGCGCGAGATCGTCGGAGGTATTACCACCTTTTTTGCCATGGCCTACATCATTTTTGTTAATCCCAATACGCTGTGTGCCAACGTGGGCACTCAGGCCCAGCCCTTTTTCCCGGCTATGCCGGAGTCCCTCTGGGGACCGGTGCTGGTGGCCACCTGTGTATCGGCGGCCATCGGCTGCTTTCTGACCGGACTGCTGGCCAATCTGCCCTTTGCGCAGGCGCCGGGGATGGGCCTGAACGCCTTTTTTACCTATACGGTATGTCTGGGAATGGGCTATACCTGGCAGGAGGGACTGGCCATTGTACTGCTCAGCGGCTTGCTCTTTCTGGCCTTTACCCTTTCGCCGCTGCGGGGAAAGCTGATTCGTGCCATCCCTGACTTTATGAAGCACGCCATTTCGGCTGGAATCGGATTGTTTATCGCGCTGATCGGACTGCTCAATGTAAAGGTGATCACCCTCAGTGGCACGGTGCCCGCACTGCAGCTGTCCACCCTGGTAGACGGACAGCGGGTGTGGAATGTACAGGGGCTGCTGGCGCTGGCAGGGCTGCTGCTTACCGCTGTGCTGATGGCCTTCCGGGTCAAGGGCGCGGTGGTGCTGGGGATTGTAATCACCACTCTGGTCGGCCTGCCGTTGGGCGTGACCCAGATTCCCGAGACAGTGACCATGGAACACATTACTTTGGCGCCGGTCCTGTTCCAGATGGATCTGGGGGGTGTGCTGGAGAAAGGGCTGCTGCCGCTGCTGACGGCGGTCATCAGCTTCGCGATTGTGGACTGCTTTGATACCCTGGGGGCGCTGGTGGGCCTGTCTGCCAATGTAGGGCTGAAGGAAGGGACGGAAAAGCGGAGCGAGCGGGCTCTGGTTGCCGACGCTCTGGCTACCTGCTGCGGGGCCTGTGTGGGTACCTCCACAGTCACCACCTTTGCCGAGTCGGCGGCAGGCATTGCGGAAGGCGCGCGCACCGGTCTGAGCTCCATGGTGGTAGGAGTCCTGTTCATGTGCTCGGTGTTTCTGGCGCCGGTGGCTGGGATCATCCCTGCGGCAGCCACGGCCCCTGCCCTGATCATCGTAGGCGTGCTTACCATGCGCAGCGCTGCATCTATTCCATGGGACGATCTGGAATGCGCTGTTCCGGCCTTTCTCACCATTGCGGTCATGCCCTTTGCCTATTCCATTTCTGACGGGATTGCCTTTGGCCTGATCAGCTATTGCCTCATCAAGCTGCTGCGTGGAAAGGGAAGAGAGGTTTCCGCCTTTACCTACGGTATCGCAGTGATCTTTGCGCTGAAATATGTGCTGGCAAATTTGTAAGCCGGGGCGGTGGATTCGTTTTTTCTTGTACATCCAGTTGGGATATGATAAAATAAAGATAAAGATAAAAAGTTGTTTTTATCTGGGAGGTGCGGAATGCCGAAAGTCGCCTACTCTGAGGAGGAACGAAAGCAGATTCGTCAGGCACTGGTCACCACGGGGCTGGAGCTGATGACGAGGCAGGGAATCCAGCACACCACAGTGGAGCAGATCTATACGGCGGTGGGGATCTCCAGGACCTTTTTCTATTCCTTTTTCCCCACCAAGGAGGATCTGATTGTGGAGATGCTCTATCTCCAGCAGCCAAAGCTCATTGCCTATGCCCAAAGTCTGATGGACGATCCTGGGCTGAGCTGGCGGGAGGGTGTCCGGCAGTTCTTATACACCTGCTGCTATGGTGAAAAAAACGGCATCGCGGTGTTGTCTGTGGAGGAGCAGCGGCTGATTTTCCGGAGACTGTCGGAAGAAAGCTATCGGACCTTTCGGGACAAGCAGAGGGCGCTGTTCGGCAGCCTGTTGGAGTGTTTCGGGGTCAAAGCAGACCCGGCCAGAATAGGGCTTTTTACCAACCTAAGCCTGTCTGCCATGATCATTTGCCGGGCCATACCGGAAACGCTGCCCCTCTTTGCCCCGGAAGCGGCCCAGCAGACCATTGCGTTTCAGATCAATGCCATTGTGGACTGCCTGGAGCAATTCAAACACAAAGCGCCGGCAGACGGTGTGTAACACCTGTCCGTCTGAGCGGAACCATTTGGCCCTCTGTTCAGGCGGACTGTTTTATAAACTCAATAAATACAAAAATATAAAAATATCTTTATTTTGTCAGGCTGACGGCGGAGCCGTCTCAAAATAAAATGTGCAGGAGGAAACAGCTATGGGATTGTTCAGCAAATTGTTCAAGGGACCTGAGGTAGATATGGAGAAGAGCAACGCCAACGCAAAAAAGATGCGGGTGTTGTTTAATCAGGTGGTGGAAAACGGAGATGAATACAAATTGATTTTCGGCTATACCGAGGATGTGAGCCGGTTCAATTATGGCTTTGTCCACGGCAGCAAGACCAAAATCGGAAATCTGATCGTGGGCTGGAACGAGGCTAGTCAGACCATCGTAGTGGTGCCTACCGTACCTGATCTGTCCGGCTGCGGGGACCCCACCTATTACCGCCGCGCTGAGATCCTGAAGGCCTACCGGAACAAGTATCCCACCGACGCCTTTATCATCTATCCGGACAAGAGAAGCTACATCGGGATCAACGCCTACGACTGGCTGGAGGATGAAAGCCTGTACGTCTATGTGTCCCAGGAGGAGGAACTGAAGGCCTTTACCGACTTCTTCCTTAACCGCTTTGCCACCAAGTGAGGCGTCCCATGCCCCTGATGGAGATTGGCACCATTGTATTGGTGCTTTTGGTTATCGTTATTTTGGGAAATCTGTGGTTTCACTTTGTGGAAGCCATTCTGGAGCGGATCAGGCGGCTGTTTCACCGGAAAGAGGAGCCGCCGGCGTGGCATCCCCTTCCACCAGAGCAGGATAACCGGGAGGACAGCTGATATCCACAAAAGCCCAATCAATAAAACACCCCCTGACCTGCCCCAGTTCAACGGGCAGGTCAGGGGGTGTTTGTGCAGCGTCAGAATACCGGAATATGAGCCTCCATCATGATGGCTCTCCTCCCTCCAGTTCATCCAGACAATGGAGGAAAAACCATCCCGGACCCGGCTTGCTGGCCGGGTCCGGGATAGCTGGTACGGAGGGGTGGGGCAAAGGTCAGGAGCAGCAGCCCTTCAGCTGAGGATGGCAGTCGCCGCCGGGGGTGGGGCTGCTGGGGGGGAAGAACTCGTTGACGGGGAACTTCACATGGCGGAAGATCTCGCAGGGGTCCTCCTCGCCGCCGCCGCAGGCGCACTCCTTCTCGGGCATACAGTAGTCGTACACCGGCATAAGCAGCTGGGAATCCCGCTCCAGCCGGATGATGGAGAACTGGCCCAGGGTGACATAGATCCGCTTGCCCTGGCTGCCGCAGCACAGCTCGCTGTTGAAGCAGCCGCAGATGCAGGGGGGCACGTCGGACAGCTCGCAGTCGCAGGGATGGCACTCGCATACATCCACCAGCTTCATGTTGAGGACGATGGGGTCCACCACCTCCACCACGGCGGTGGGCAGGTTGCTCTGGCGGAGCATCTGCTCATCCAGACCTTCCAGCGAGGTCTGAGAGGAGAAGATCTTGGCGGTGCCTTCGCTGCCGAACAGGATCACCCGCTTGTCAAAGACGCACAGGCCGCTGACCTCCACAGGCCGGGCAGCGCCCACAAAGGCGTCGGCGGTGACCCGGTAGAAGTAGCGCACGTCAACGGTGTAGAAACCGCGGTTGAAGCCGACCGGCTCCACATCGATGTACACATAGAGCAGCTCGGCCTTGCCGGCCTTGATGCTGACGGCGCGCTCAATGGCCGCCTGGGAACTCTGGGTGGGATAGAAACGCAGATCTTCGATACAATCCTTATCCTTGCAGGAATCGTAGATCTTTTTCGTGTGTATGCATACGGCCTCCCGGATGCAGGCCGCATCCTGGACCGGACCGGGCATCATCTTGTCGGGCATTGCAATACCTCCTAGCAGATATTGGAGGGATAGTTCCCTTCCGCTCCATTCTATGTGTGTCCGGCCGGTTGGTGCGGAGCAAAAGGCCCGCCGTTTACACGCGGCGGGCCTGTACCTTATTTCTTTCTGCGCAGAAGGTCGGTGAGGATCAGGACGGTACAGCAGGTCAGGAGTACCACCCCAATAAGGATGGCGCAGTTGCAGAAAAACTCCTCCGGCATAACCAGGATGATCTGGTCGGTGGCGGAATCGAAGATCCAGTTGTCCTTGCCGGGGAAGAAAATGGCGTGGAAGATCACAAAGGCCCGGTTAAAATCCAGAGCGGCCAGTCCGGCCAGTATCAGCACAAGCCCACCGGCGGTTACGCCGGCCCAAAAGCCGGGGCCGTGCCCCAGCAGCGGTTTGTAGACCCATTGTTTTCCAAGCCGGAGAATCAAAAGGAGCAGGCAGGCGGCGGCGCTGATGCCCAGTACCCAGAAGTCCAGCAGGAACAGCTCCCGTACATCGGCAAAATGACTGTAGCCGGATTGGGACCAGGCCAGCTGACCGGTGCCGAAGGGCTTGCCAAAGACGCAGAAATCCAGTACCTCATCATAGGCCTCACGGATGGTTTCCTCCGACCAGCCGGTACGTTCAGGCAGATCCAGCATATCGATCTGGATGTAGTAGAACGGACGGAACAGAATGGGGACCGCGATGGAAAAACTGAGAATCAGCAGGGCCAGCAGCAGAGCGGCCAGAGCGGTAACTGCTTTGGGCAGCCGCATGGGATCACTTCCTTTTGACAGACAGAGAGATCAAAACCTGGGAGGGCAGATAGAACAGCCACATCCCCACCCGGGCCAATTCCACCAGAGGACCGCCTGCCGCCGGGAACCAGGCGGACAGGTTTTGCAGCCCCACGCAGAGATCGCAGCCCACAAAGAGAAACAGCCCCAGGGAAAAGCCCCGGAAGGGGATACCCAGACTGAGACTTTCCAGGGCATTGCAAACAAGCTGAGAGAAATAGAAGAGGGAGAGAGCAGTCAGACCGTCCAGTGCCCCCAGCCGCCAGGCTGTTATCAGGGCGGCAACAGCCAACAATCCCCGCAGGGTCAGCCGCAGAGGCAGCTTTTCCGGCCGCAGCTTGGCGATGCGGGTCAGATAGAGCAGCTGCACGACGCAGAAGCAGGCTACCCCTATCAGATACCAATGGTCCAGTACCAGCAGGAACAGGTCGGCCAGCAGGGTAAAGCCCAGGGCAATTTTCATCAGCAAACCGTCCCGTCCCTGTCCGGCCCAAAGGACAAAACAGAAACATAGCAGGATGGAGAGATATTTGATTGGAATATCCCATCCGCTGTCCGGCCGAAACAGGTCCAGCCAGAGAAAGATCAGGTAGAGACAGCCCTCCAACAGTGGAAACCATAAGATACGCTTCATTTCTTAAAGCGCTCCAGCAGCTTCTGCTCCCAGCGGTCGCCGTATTTCATACAGACCAGGAAAACGGCCAGCCCCGCCGCCCCCAGCAGGGCCATGGCCCAATAGGGGATGGCCAGCACTGAGCCGCCCACCAGACAGGACACTAGCAGGCCCCAGGGCCGGGCCACCAGTACCAGAACGCAGAAACGTTTCAGGGGGATATCGGTGAGACCGGCCAGGATGCACAGCAGATCGTCGGGGAAGAAGGGGAAGAGGAAGGCAAGAAAAAGAAACACATCCCGCTTGCGGCGGATGATGTCCAGATATTTTTCCGATACCTTCTGGCTGACCAAGCGGTCCACAAACCGCTGCCCCAGCACCCGAGCTAACCAGAATACCAAAGTAGAGCCTACAACAACAGCGGCCCAAGTGAGCAGGAAAGCGGGCCAGGGGCCAAAGAGCAGGGCGCCGGCCAGAGCGGTAATGTTGCTGGGAATGGGAGCCACCACCACGCCAAGCAGCTGGATCACAAAATAGAACAGATGAGAAAAGGGTGCAAAACGGGCGATATAGGCCCGCATGGCGTCCAGCGAGCCCAGCGAGGAGAAAAAACCGGTTTTCCAGAGTAGCAGTCCGCTGCCGCCCAGCAGGAGGATGGCCAGCAGCAGGGCCGGAAGCCATTTTCGGGAATTCTTCAAAGCGCGTCGCCTCGTCTTTCTGTGTTCTGTTCTATAGGCTACCATATGTTACGGCAGACTGTCATTAAAATTTCTTAAATTTTCCCGCAAAACGCAAAAATCCACACCCGAAGGTGTGGTTCTTGTCCGTTGGTGGAAAGGACTTATCGCTCGCTGGAGACAACTTGCTCATTGCTGCCAAAAATCAGCTCATCCACATCATTGTACATAATATTGCTTCACCTCCCTGTCTGTTGTTTGATCTGTGCTTAGTATACGCGCAAGTCTGGTAAAGAACAAGAGGAGGGAGGTAAAGCTTTAATCAAGTTTGGGGCTGGATTTGGTCAAAAGCTCCGGAGAGGGGGATCTCTCCGGAGCCGAAAACGGTTACATCCGCTTTTTCCGCAGCAGGAAGGTGATGGCAAACCACAGGGCCAGGTACAGGGTGATGGAGGCGCCGGCGGAGGAGCTGAGCTCATAGGAGGTCATGAGTCCAGCGATCCCGGCCACCACCGCGGCCAGAATGGAGATCAGATGGAACTGGCGCATATTGCGGGCCAGATTGCGGGCGGCGGCGGCAGGCAGGACCAGCAGAGAGTTGATGACCAGCAGGCCCACCCAGGTCATGGACACGGTGACCACCACGGCAATGGCCATGGAGAAGATGGCCTCCTGCCAGAACACCTTGACGCCCCGGCTGTCAGCCAGGGTGGGGTGGATGGAGGAGAGCATCAGTCCGTTGAAGGAGCACAGCCACAGCACTACCACGACCAGAAGGATGACCGCCAGCAGGGCAATCTTTCCCGGTTCCACACTGAGGATATCACCAATGAGCAGACTGTTGAACTTAGTAAAGCTACCGCTGTCAAAGGTGGCTATAAAGATGCCGAGAGCCACGGCGGTGGAGGAGAACACACCAATCACCGTATCGCTGGCCATGTTGGACTTACGCTGGACGTAGGTAAAGAGCAGGGCAAAGGCGGCGGCCAGCAGAATGGCGGCCCACATGGGGTCGGCCATACCGCACAGAGTGCCGATGGCGATGCCGGTAAAGGCGGAGTGGCCCAGAGCGTCGGAGAAGAAGCTCATTCGGTTGGTGACCACCATGGTGGACAGCAGGCCGAACAGGGGAGAGATCACCAGCACCGCCAGCAGGGCATTTTTCATGAAGTACATGGTGCCGGGGGCTGCCCACTCGAAGGGGAGCAGCTCCACCAGGGAATACCACAGTTCCATCAGGTGCGCCCCCCTTTCCCCAGTGCCAGATGAAAGACCTCCTGAAATTCGGGAGAAGAGAGAACCTCGTCGGGCGGCCCCACTTTGAGCACCTGGCTTTTCAGCAGAATCACCTTGTCGGCGTACTGGTCCAGGGTGGCAAAGTCGTGGGTGGACAGCAGAATGGACAGGTCAAACCGGGTGCGGATTTCGTCCAGCATATCCAGCAGCTGCTTCTCGCCGTCCACGTCCACGCCGGAGAGAGGCTCGTCCAGGATCAGGATATGGGGCAGGGGCTCCAGCGCCAGAGCCAGCAGCACCCGCTGAAGCTCGCCGCCGGACAGGGCTCCCATCCGCCGGTCCAGCAACCCTTCGCCGTGGACCCGTGCCAGACACTGGGATACCCGCTCCCGCAGCTTTTTGGGGGAGGGCAGGAACACCGGCCACTTGGAGATGGCGGCGGAGAAGAAATCAAATACGCTTACCGGGTCCCCACGGTCGAAGCTGGGGGACTGGGGCACATAGCCGATAAGGGGCCGGGTCTTATCGCCGCCGGCTCGCTGAAACTCAATGACGCCGGAGTGAGGGATCTGCCCCAGAATGGTGCGGAACAGGGAACTCTTACCCGCTCCGTTAGGGCCGATGAGGGCCACGATCTCCCCGCAGTGGAGGTGGAAAGATACGTCGTGGAGGACCTCTTCATTGCCAAAGTTGACCCCCAGGTCGGCCACCTTCAGGCAGCAGGAACCGGCGCAGCCGGGGCCGGAAGTTCCGTGTTTGTGTACGCTCATCCAAACGCCTCCACAATGGTATCAATGTTCTTCTGCATGGCATCCAAATAGGGCTGGATACCCGTGCCTTTGCCGCTCATGATCATATCCAGCTGATAGACCTGGCAGCCCACCTCCCGGGCGATGGTGTCAGCGGAGGCAGTAGAACCATTGACCTCGGTAAAGATGGGCATGGTCCCCAGGTCGTATTTCTGGGCAAGCTTGATGGCGTCCACGATCTCAGCCAGCTCCTGGGCGGAGGCGGTAGAACCTTCTTCTTCTTCAATGGCCTTAAAGATGGTCAGGCCCATGGCGTTGGCAAAGTATTGGAAGCCGTCGTGGAAGGTGACAATGGAGCGGCCCTTGTAGGGCGCCAGCGCCTCCCGCCAGCTGAGGTCCGCCTCCGTCAGCGCGGTCTGTGCGGCGCTTTCATTCTGGGCGTAAAGGTCCCCGTTGGCGCTGTCCAATTCGGTCAGAGACTGGGAGATCTGACTCAACATGAGACTGGCATAGGTGGCGTCCATCCAGATATGGGGATCATATTCGGCGTCGTGGTCATGGCCCTCATGGCCTTGGGCAGGCAGCAGATCCATCCCCTCTGAGCAGTCGATGACCTGAGCGGAGGAGGTGGACAGGGCGTCGTCCATAAAATCTTCCAGTCCGGCGCCGTTCATGACGATGACGTCGGCCCCCTCAATGGCCTTCATGTCGGCCACGGTGAGGGTGTAGTCGTGGAGGCAGGAGGTCTGCTGGTTCACCAGCAGGCTCACCTCTACACCCTCCGCACCCTCCGTCACTGCGGTAGTGAAGAGGTAGACCGGGTAGGTGGTGGCCACGATATGGAGGATGTTTTCATCCTGGGGCTGGGAGGCGGCGGGCTGTCCGCAGGCGGAGAGCAGCAGGCCAAAAGCGCACAGGGGCGCAAGCAGTTTTTTCATGTGGTTCCCCTTACAGTTGAGTAGTTTTATCATAACATCTTATTATATCGCTTTTTTCTGCCGGTGTAAAATAAAATCTTTATGGACGATTTCAAAAAAGAAACATAACAGCGTTAAAATTACTCTGTTAAGTTAATGCCGGGTGTGATATGATGGAAGTAACAGGCACCGGCGGTTTTTGAGGAACTTGTCGGAGTACATCCAAAGGAAAAGGAGTCCACAGGATGGATTATTACGCGTTTTATACCGGACAGTGCTTTGACGCATACCGCTATCTGGGGGCCCATCGGTCGGGAGAGGAGTGGGTGTTCCGCACCTTTGCACCCTCCGCTGCGGGGGTGGTGCTCCTTCATGGAGGCCGGGAGCTGCCCATGGAGCGAATCCACGACGGCAATTTTTATGAGGTGCGGGCTGACGGCGTAAAGCCGGGGGACTGCTATCAGTACCGCATCTACCGCCGGGATGGGGGCTATACCGACCACTGCGACCCCTACGGTTACGGCATGGAGCTGCGGCCGGACCATTGCTCGGTGGTGCGGGATCTGGGGACGTATACCTTCCAGGATGAGAAGTGGATGGCGGGACGGACCGACCGTCGGGAGGACCCGCTGAATATCTACGAGCTTCACCTGGGCTCCTGGCGGCGGAAACCGGACGGGAGCTGGTACCGCTATGACGAATTAGCCCAGCCTCTCATCGACTATGTGAGGGAGTGCGGCTATAACTATGTGGAGTTCCTTCCTATCAGCGAGCATCCCTGCGATGAGAGCTGGGGCTACCAGATCACCGGCTTTTACGCTCCCACCAGCCGGTACGGCACCGCAAGGGAGCTGATGATGCTCATTGACCGGCTCCACCAGGCGGGGATCGGGGTCATTTTGGACTTTGTACCCGCCCATTTCGCGGTGGACGACTACGGCCTGGCCAAGTACGATGGTACCGCCCTCTATGAGTACCCCCACCGGGATGTGGAGGTCAGCGAGTGGGGGAGCCACAATTTCATGCACTCCCGGGGGGAGGTGCGCTCCTTCCTCCAGTCCTGCGCCCGGTACTGGCTGGAGGAGTTCCACTTTGACGGCCTGCGGATGGACGCCATCAGCCGGATTCTATACTGGCAGGGGGATGAGGCCCGTGGAGTAAACGGGGACGGCGTAGCCTTCCTGCGTACCATGAACCAGGGGCTGAAGCGCCTGTGTCCCGGCTGCATTCTGGCGGCGGAGGACTCCACCAACTTCCCCAAGGTCACCGCTCCGGCGGAGCAGGGGGGACTGGGCTTCGACTACAAGTGGGACATGGGGTGGATGCATGACACCTTGTCCTATTTCCAGACGCCGCCCGATCAACGGCCTGCCCGGTGCCACCAGCTTACTTTCTCCATGCACTATTTTTCACAGGAGCGCTACCTGCTCCCCCTGTCCCACGACGAGGTGGTCCACGGCAAGGCCACCATTTTGCAGAAGATGTATGGTGATTATGACGGCAAGTTCCCCCAGGCCAGGGCGCTATACCTTTATATGATGGTCCATCCGGGAAAGAAGCTTAACTTCATGGGCAACGAGATCGGCCATTTCCGGGAGTGGGACGAAAAGCGGGAGCAGGACTGGCTGCTGCGGAACTTTCCCATTCACGACGCCTTCTACCACTACATGGCCGAACTAAACCACATCTATCTGGACTACCCCGCCTTGTCCCGGTGGGACTATCGGCCTGAGGGTTTTGCCTGGCTGGACTGCGGCCGGGAGGACCCCTGTGTTTTTGCCATCCAGCGTCAGGGAGACGGGGAGCGGCTGGTTGCCCTCTTTAACTTGAGTGACCAGGCCCGGCAGTACCAACTGCCCGCTACGGCAGGAGTAAAGCTGCTTTTCCATACCGATTGGCAGCGCTTCGGCGGTTCTACGCCGGAGGAAGAACAGCATAAACCCACCGGCGGTGTGCTGACGGTATGCCTGCCGTCCTATTCCGGGCAGCTATATTGCATGGAATCATACAAATATTCATAAATAAATGAATATTATGCACAATACCCAAAATAATACCCAAGGAGCAAGGGAAAAATACGCATATTTATGCGATATAACACTTGCAATTTTATTTAGGCTGTGGTACACTGTGTCCAACAAAAACAAACGGAGGTTTTTACCATGGCTGACATTAAAAAAGTGGTACTCGCCTATTCCGGCGGTCTGGATACATCCATCATCATCCCCTGGCTGAAGGAGAACTACGGTAATCCCGAGATCATCGCCGTGGCCGGCGACGTGGGCCAGAACGACGAGCTGGAGGGCCTGGAGGAGAAGGCCATCAAGACCGGCGCTTCCAAGCTGTACGTGATGGACCTGGTGGACGAGATGGTGGACGACGTCATCATCCCCTCCATGCAGATGGGCGCCAAGTACGAGGACTATCTGCTGGGCACCGCCTTTGCCCGGCCCGTCATCGCCAAGGGCCTGGTGGACATTGCCAAGAAGGAAGGGGCCGACGCCATCGCCCACGGCTGCACCGGCAAGGGTAACGACCAGATCCGCTTCGAGCTGGCCATCAAGCGTTTCGCTCCTGAGATGAAGATCATCGCCCCCTGGCGTGAGTGGGACATCAAGAGCCGGAACGAGGAGATCGACTACGCCGAGGCCCACAACGTGCCTCTGAAGATCAGCCGGGAGACCAGCTACTCCAAGGATAAGAACCTGTGGCACCTGTCCCACGAGGGCCTGGATCTGGAGGACCCCGCCAGCGAGCCTCAGTACGACAAGCCCGGCTTCCTGGAGATGGGCGTGTCCCCCGTGAAGGCCCCCGACGCCCCCACCTATGTGACCATCGACTTTGAGAAGGGCTGGCCTGTGGCCGTGGACGGCGAGAAGATGAAGGCCTCCGACATCATCCGCAAGCTGAACAAGCTGGGCGGCGAGAACGGCATCGGCCTGCTGGACATCGTGGAGAACCGGATGACCGGCATGAAGGACCGCGGCGTGTACGAAACCCCCGGCGGCGCCATCCTGTACCGGGCCCACGAGGTGCTGGAGATGATCACCATCGACAAGGACACCGCCCACATGAAGAGCAAGCTGGCAGTGGACTTTGCCGACCTGGTATACAACGGCAAGTGGTTCACCCCCCTGCGGGAGGCCCTGTCCGCCTTCGCTACCGAGACCCAGAAGCACGTTACCGGCCAGGTGAAGCTGAAGCTGTACAAGGGCAACATCATCACCTCCGGCGTTACCTCTCCCGAGACCCTCTACTCTGAGGACATCGTTACCTTCCAGGAGAGCGACTACAACCAGAACGACGCCACCGGCTTCATCAACCTGTGGGGCCTGCCTGATACCGTCCTCGCCCTCCGCGACCAGGGCAAGCTGAACAAATAAGAGGCGTCGTTCTGGTCCCCGGCGAAGCCGGGGCGGCGCGGGTGCGCCGCACAAGCGTTTTCGCCCCGCGAAAACCTTGGCGCAAGGGCGAATTCAGTTCGCCCGCGCAAGTGAGATCAAAGGGGTCCCCGGCGGCCCTGCCGCTGGGGAGACGACGCCACCGGCTTCATCAACCTGTGGGGCCTGCCGGATACCGTGCTGGCTCTCCGGGACCAGGGCAAGCTGAATAAGTAATTTGACATTTTCTGCGGGCGGCCGCAGGCCGTTCCTACCATTACCGTAGGGGCGGCCTGTGGTCGCCCGCAATCCAGATAGGGAGCGATCAATTATGAAATTATGGGCCGGACGGTTCCAGAAAGAGACCGATACACTGGTCAACGACTTTAACTCTTCCATCACCTTTGACGCCCGGATGTACAAAGAGGATATCGCCGGCTCCATTGCCCATGCCACCATGCTGGGCAAGCAGGGCATCATTGAGGAGCATGAGGCGGAAAAGATCATCGAGGGTCTGAAGGTCATCCTGGCGGATATCGATGCCGGGCAGGTGGAGTTCTCTCTGGAGAACGAGGACATCCACATGAACATTGAGACCATGCTCACCCAGCGCATCGGGGATACCGGTAAGCGGCTGCACACCGGCCGGTCCCGTAACGACCAGGTGGCGGTGGATTTCCGGCTGTATGTCAAGCAGGAGATCCCCAAGATCATCGACATGGTGCTGGATCTGGAGAAGGTGCTCATCAAGAAGGCGGAGGCAAACCTGGAGACCGTCATGCCGGGCTACACCCATATGCAGCGGGCTCAACCCACCACCTTCGCCCACTACATGATGGCCTACGCCAATATGCTCCGCCGGGACGTAACCCGGTTGGAGGATTGCCTGGAGCGGATGGACGAGTGCCCCCTGGGTGCCGGCGCCCTGGCCACCTCCACCTATCCGGTGGACCGGTTCCAGACTGCCGCCGCCCTGGGCTTCCAGAAGCCCACCGACAACTCCATGGACTCGGTGTCCGACCGTGACTTTGCCATTGAGTTCCTGTCCGCCTGCTCCATTATGATGATGCACCTGTCCCGGTTCTCCGAGGAGATCATCCTGTGGTGTTCCTGGGAGTTCAAGTATGTGGAGCTGGACGACGCCTATTCCACCGGCTCCTCCATCATGCCCCAGAAGAAAAACCCCGACGTGGCCGAGCTGGTCCGGGGCAAGACCGGCCGAGTTTATGGCTCCCTCATCACCCTGCTCACTGTTATGAAGGGCCTGCCCCTGGCCTACAACAAGGATATGCAGGAGGATAAGGAGCCGGTGTTCGACGCCATCGACACCGTGGAGATGTGCCTGCCTGTCTTTACCGCCATGCTGGACACCCTCACCGTCCTGCCCAAGAATATGAGAAACGCGGCCTCCGGCGGCTTCATCAACGCCACCGACTGCGCCGACTACCTGACCAAGAAGGGGATGCCCTTCCGGGAGGCCTACATGATCGTGGGCCGGCTGGTCAACCTGTGCATCAAGGCAGGCGAGACTTTGGATACCCTGCCTTTGAAGGACTTCCGTTCCATCTCCAACCTGTTTGACGCCGATGTGTACCAGGCCCTGGAGCTCAAGACCTGCGTCAACGGACGTAAGGTCTACGGCGGCCCCGCCAAGGAGGCTGTGGAGCAGCAGATTGCCAACATCAAGGACTTTGTGAAGGAGCGAACCCATGGTTAATTGTGCCGCCGCAGACCGCCGCGCCAAGTGGCGCGTACAAGCGTTTTGCCAAGGGCAAAACCTTGGCGCAGGCGGAATTCACTTCCGCCGAGCATGGAACGAAAATAGGGGCCCCCACGGGGCCAGCCCCGTGGGGAACTACGGCGGCCCCGCCAAGGAGGCTGTGGAGCAGCAGATCGCCAACATCAAGGCCTTTATGGAGGAGAGAACCCATGAGTAAGCCCAAGGTATTTATCGACGGCCAGGAGGGTACCACCGGTCTCCAGATCCATCAGCGGCTGGCAGACCGGGATGACATCGAACTGCTGGTGATCGACAGTGACAAGCGAAAAGACTTGACAGAAAGAAAGCGCCTGATCAATGAGGCAGACCTGGTTTTCCTCTGCCTGCCTGACGCTGCGGCGGTGGAGTCGGTGGGTCTCATTGAGAACTCCCGCACCCGGGTTATCGATGCATCCACCGCTCACCGCACAGCTCCCGGCTGGGTATATGGTTTCCCGGAATTGTACAAAAATCCGAAGGAAATCATCGGAAATGCCCGATTCGTGGCCAATCCGGGTTGCCATGCCACCGGCTTCCTGGCTTCGGCAGCTCCACTGGTCTCCATGCGTATCCTGCCCAAGGACTACCCTATGACCTGCTTTTCCCTCACTGGATACTCCGGCGGCGGCAAGAAGATGATCGCCCAGTATGAGGAGGGGGAGAAAGGGGAAGAACTTTACAGTCCGAGGGTGTATGGAACCACCCTTCGGCACAAGCATCTGCCCGAAATGCAGAAGATTTCCGGCCTGGATACCCCGCCGGTGTTTACCCCTGTGGTAGACGATTACTACAAGGGCATGGCCACTACCATCTTCCTCCACAACCGCTACCTGGTGGGCCAGCCCACCGCAAAGGAACTGAGCCTGATTCTGATGGCCTACTATGCCGGCCAGCCCCTGGTGACGGTGGCCCCCTATTCTGAGGAGCCGGCCTATCTGGCGGCCAATACCCTGGCGGGCACCGACAAGCTGGAGCTCACCGTCAGCGGCCACGAGGGACAGTCCATCGTCACCGCCCGGTTCGACAACCTGGGCAAGGGCGCTTCGGGAGCGGCGGTGCAGAACATGAATCTGATGCTGGGCTTCGATATGACAGCCGGTCTGGCGCTGTGAGAAACGCAACGGCGGGGGCAAGCCCTCGCCCTCCTGTAGGGGCCGATGCCCACATCGGCCCGCGATTCCAATTTGAGGAGTGAACGATATGAAACAGATCCCCGGCGGCGTGACCGCCCCTAAGGGCTTTACCGCATCCGGCGTCCACTGCGGCGTGAAGAAGGGCAAGGGGGACGGCAATCAGCCCCCCATGAGCAAGATGCCCGAGGTGCTGGAGGGCAAGAAGGACCTGGCCCTCATCGTGTCTGAGCAGCCCTGTGTGGCGGCTGCCGTGTACACCATGAACCGGGTGAAGGCCGCTCCCCTCTATGTCACCATGGACCACCTGGAGAACGGCGAGGCCCAGGCTATCGTGGCTAACTCCGGCAACGCCAACGCCTGCGCCCCCAACAGCCACGAGCACGCCGAGACCATGTGCCAGCTGGCCGCCCAGGCCACCGGCCTGAAGGCCTCCGACTTTGTGGTGGCTTCCACCGGCGTCATCGGTCAGGAGCTGAACATCGATGCCATTGCCAAGGGAATGCCCGCTGCCGCCGCTGCCCTGTCCAAGGACGGCTCCGACGCCGCGGCCAACGCCATTATGACCACCGACACCGTGAAGAAGGAACTGTCTGTTACCTGCTCCGTGGGCGGAAAGACCGTGACCATCGGTGCCATTGCCAAGGGCTCCGGCATGATCCACCCCAACATGGGCACCATGCTGTGCTTTGTTACCACCGACTGCGCCATTACCCACGAGATGCTCACCGATGCTATCCATGAGATCGTTCCCCGCACCTTCAACCGGGTGACGGTGGATGGGGACACCTCCACCAACGATATGTGCGTGGTGCTGGCCAACGGCATGGCGGGCAACGAGCTGGTGGAGTGGAAGGACGACAACTATACCGTCTTCTACAAGACCCTCTACTATGTATTTGAACAGCTGGCCCGCAACATCGCCGCCGACGGCGAGGGCGCCAGCAAGCTGATTACCTGCACCGTGGCCAATGCCCGCAGCGAGGAGAGCGCCGAGCGTCTGGCCAAGGCCGTGGTGGGTTCCTCTCTGGTGAAGGCCGCCATGTTTGGCTCCGACGCCAACTGGGGCCGTGTGTTGTGCGCCATGGGCTACTCCAAGGCCCCCTTCCGCCCCGAGTTTGTAGATGTGAAGTTCTCCTCTGCCGTGGGGGAGATCCTGGTGTGTGAGAAGGGCGCCGGGGTGGACTTCGACGAGGAGAACGCCAAGAGCATCCTGTCCCAGGACGAGGTGGTCATCCATGTGGACCTCCACGAAGGCGAGCATGAGGCCACCTGCTGGGGCTGTGATCTGACCTACGACTACGTCAAGATCAACGGCGACTATCGCACCTGACCAAAGGCAATATGGAGGCGATTCCCATGTCATTCAGCGAGGTGGACCGGGCCAAGGTACTGGCCGAGGCCCTGCCCTACATTCAAAAATACTACGGCAAAACCGTAGTGGTGAAATACGGCGGCAACGCCATGATCTCCGACGAGCTGCGCCAGGCCGTCATCTCCGACATCATCTTGCTCCACCTGGTGGGCATTCGGGTGGTGGTGGTCCACGGCGGCGGTCCGGAGATCACCGAGATGCTGAACAAGATCGGCAAAGAGTCTAAGTTTGTGGACGGACTGCGCTACACTGATGAGGAGACCATGGAAGTGGTCCAGCAGGTGCTGTGCGGCAAGGTGAACAAGAACCTGGTGGCCACCCTGAACCGGATGGGCGGCAAGGCTGTGGGCCTGTGCGGCATGGACGCCGGGATGTTCCAGGCCAAAAAGCTGGACGAGAAATACGGCCTAGTGGGTGAGATTACTGCCGTGGAGCCCCAGATGGTGGAGGACGCCCTGAAGGACGGCTATATCCCGGTGGTGTCCACCGTGGCTCAGGGCATTGACGGCGAGAACTCCTATAACATCAACGCCGACACCGCCGCCGCTAAGCTGGCCACCGCCCTGAAGGCGGAGAAGCTGATCCTGCTCACCGATGTGCGGGGCCTGATGATGGACCCGAAGAACGACAATACACTGCTGCCGGTGGTGCGGCTGTCCCAGGTGCCGGGCCTGGTGCAGGACGGCGTCATCAAAGGCGGCATGATCCCCAAGGTGGAGTGCTGCGTGGAGGCGGTGCGCTCCGGCGTGGAGAACGCCATCATTCTGGATGGCCGCATCCCCCACTCCATCCTCATTGAGCTGCTGTCCGATGAGGGCATCGGCACCATGCTGATGTGAGGTGATAGTATGGACCATAAAGAATTGGTGGAACTGGACCACCAGTATATGATGCAGACCTACGGCCGGTTCGATGTAGACATCGACCACGGCCAGGGGGCTACACTGTACGACCTGGCGGGGAAGGAGTACATCGACTTCTCCTCCGGTATCGGCGTCAACTCCATTGGTTACGCCAATCCCAAGTGGGTGGAGGCCATCACCAACCAGGCCATGAAGCTGGGTCATATCTCCAATCTGTTTTACTCCCAGCCCTACGCCAAGCTGGCCCAGCAGCTGTGTGAGCGCTCCGGCATGGCGGCCGCCTTCTTCGGCAACTCGGGCGCCGAGGCCAACGAGGGCATGATCAAGCTGGCCCGGAAATATTCTTTTGACAAGTACGGCAAGGGACGGGGCACCATCATCACCCTGAAGAACTCCTTCCACGGCCGTACCATTACCACCCTGACCGCCACCGGCCAGGATGTATTCCACCAGTATTTCTTCCCCTTCAACGACGGCTTCCGGTATGCCCTGGCGGGTGATATGGATTCCCTCCAGGAGGTGGCAGGCCACGACGTGTGCGCCGTTATGCTGGAACTGGTGCAGGGCGAAGGCGGCGTGCTTCCCATGGACCCGGAGTATGTTCACGACCTGGCGGTGCTGTGTGCCGAGCGGGACTGGCTGCTGCTGGTGGATGAGGTGCAGACCGGCGTGGGCCGCACCGGCACCCTGTTTGCCTTCCAGCAGTACGGCATCATCCCTGATGCGGTGTCCTTCGCAAAGGGCATCGCCGGCGGCCTGCCCATGGGCGGTTTCCTGGCCAACGAGCGCTGCCGGGATGTGCTGGGCCCCGGTACCCACGCCTCCACCTTCGGCGGCAACCCCATCTGCGCCGCCGCAGCTCAGGTGGTGCTGGACACCCTGGACGAGGACGCTCTGGCCCAGGTGAAGGAGAAGGGCCACTACATCCGCACCCGTATCGAGCATATGGGCCTGTCCAGCCTGGGAGAGACCCGTGGCCTGGGCATGATGATTGGCGTGGAGGTGAAGGGGGAGGAGAACAACAAGGTGCTGGCCGCCCGGCTGATCCGCAACGGCCTGCTGGTGCTTACCGCCGGCTCCGCCCTGCGGCTGCTGCCCCCGCTGACCATCTCCATGGCGGAGATCGACAAGGGCCTTGCCATTATGAAGGAGACCCTGCTGTAAGCAAACCGAAACAATGAGGTGAATACGATGAAAAAAGACCTGCTCAAGCTGCTGGACCTGACCAAGGCCGATATCGTGAAGATTCTGGATACTGCCGACCAGATGAAATACAACCAGAAGCATGGCCTGACCCACCACTATCTGGAGGGCAAGACCCTGGCCATGATCTTTGAGAAGAACTCCACCCGTACCCGTGTGTCCTTTGAGACCGGTATGTTCCAGCTGGGCGGCCACGCCCTCTTCCTCTCCGGCAAGGAGAGCCAGATTGGCCGGGGCGAGCCCATCGAGGACACCGCCCGGGTGCTCAGCCGCTACTGCGACGGCATCATGATCCGCACCTTCGGCCAGGCCGAGGTGGAGACTCTGGCCAAGTATTCCTCTATCCCCGTGATCAACGGCCTCACCGACTTCGCCCACCCCTGTCAGGTACTGGCCGACCTGATGACCATCCGTGAGCACAAGTCCCGGCTGGAAGGCCTGAAGCTGTGCTACATCGGCGACGGCAACAACATGGCAAACTCCCTCATTGTGGGCGGCCTGAAGGTGGGCATGGAGGTGTCCGTGGCCTGCCCCGAGGGCTATGATCCCGATCCCCAGGTGCTGGAATTTGCCCAGAACTGCGGCGGCAAGTTCACCCTGTGCCGGAACCCCAAGGAGGCGGCTGCCGGAGCCGACGCCCTGTTCACCGACGTGTGGGCCTCCATGGGCCAGGAGGGCGAGGCCCAGAAGCGCCGGGCTGTCTTTGAGGGCATCTACCAGATCAATGACGAGCTGATGGCAGTGACCAACCCCGGCTGCATGGTGCAGCACTGCCTGCCTGCCCACCGGGGCGAGGAGATCACCGCTGAGGTCTTTGAGGCCCACGCCGGTGAGATTTTTGACGAGGCGGAGAACCGTCTCCATGCCCAGAAGGCGGTCATGTACCTGCTGATGAAGGGCGACAACTGAAGTGTCTGAACAGACCGGCCCCGATGGTACGGGACCGGTCTGCCTTTTCTTACGCACCAGTATGTTTTCCTTGACGGAGGAACGGTTCGGTGTTATAGTATTCTGGTAGTCTAAATGTACGGCCTGAACTCACATTTTTGTAGTCATCGTCGCTTCTTCAGACGATGTCCGAAAATGTGAGTTTTCTTGTCATTTAGCGCGAAATTTTTTGCAGGAGGTACCATTATTATGTATCACGGTACTGTCAAGTGGTTCAACGAGACCAAGGGCTTCGGCTTCATCTCCAATGACGAGGGCGGCGACGACGTGTTCGTGCACTTCTCCGCCATCGTGTGCGACGGCTTCAAGACCCTTCAGGAGGGTCAGAAGGTGACCTACGACGTGGAGCCCGATCCCAAGAACGCTGACAAGCTGCGCGCTGTCAACGTGGTGGCCGCTTGATCGTAAGGATATAAAGCCACACAAAGCAGACCGACAAAACCTGTCGGTCTGCTTTTTTTCATTTCCGTTGACAAGCCGGGGAAAGAATGGTACATTTTATAAGATGAAACAGCGGAAATGAACTGAAACGCCGGTTTGCCAAGGATGGCTGAGCCGGCGCGTTTTCGTTGCTAAGCGGAAGGATGAAGGAGTGAAGGTCCATGAAAACGGATATCGAGATCGCTCAGGCCTGTGAAATGAAGCACATCCGGGACGTCGCCGCCCTGGCCGGGGTGGACGAGGAGTACCTGGAGTACTACGGCAAGTACAAGGCCAAGATCGACCTGAAGCTGCTGGCGGATCGGGAAGGCAGGCCCGATGGCAAGCTGGTGCTGGTCACCGCTATCAACCCCACCCCCGCGGGCGAGGGCAAAACCACCACCACCGTGGGTCTGGCCGACGGTATGCGGCGGCTGGGCAAGAACACCGTAGTGGCCCTGCGGGAGCCCTCCCTGGGCCCCGTGTTCGGCGTCAAGGGCGGCGCTGCCGGCGGCGGCTACGCCCAGGTGGTGCCCATGGAGGATATCAACCTCCACTTTACCGGCGATTTCCACGCCATCGGCGCGGCCAACAACCTGATGGCCGCTATGCTGGACAACCACATCCAGCAGGGCAATGAGCTGGACATCGACGTCAAGCGCATTACCTGGAAGCGGTGCGTGGATATGAACGACCGCCAGCTGCGCAACATCGTGTGCGGTCTGGGTGGCCGGATGCAGGGTGTGCCCCGTGAGGACGGCTTCGATATCACCGTGGCCTCCGAGATCATGGCAGTGCTCTGTCTGGCCACCGGGCTGGGCGACCTGAAGGCCCGGCTGGGCCGCATGGTGGTGGGCTATTCCCGTTCCGGCGCTCCCATCACCGCCCACGACCTGAAGGCCGAGGGCGCTATGGCCGCCCTGCTGAAGGACGCCATCAAGCCCAACCTGGTCCAGACTCTGGAGGGGACTCCCGCCTTCATCCACGGCGGTCCCTTCGCCAACATCGCCCACGGCTGCAACTCTGTCATGGCCACCCGGGTGGCCCTCAAGATGGGAGACTACGCCATCACCGAGGCTGGCTTCGGCGCTGACCTGGGTGCGGAGAAGTTCCTGGACATCAAGTGCCGTCTGGCCGGACTGAAGCCCTCCGCTGTGGTGGTGGTGGCCACTATCCGTGCCCTGAAGCATCACGGCGGCGTGGCCAAGGCCGATCTGAACAACGAAAACCTGGAGGCGCTGGAGAAGGGCCTACCCAACCTGCTGCGCCATGTGGAGAACATTACCACCGTGTACGGTCTGCCCTGCGTGGTGGCCATCAACCGGTTCCCCACCGACACCGAGGCTGAGCTGAAGCTGGTGGAGGACAAGTGCAAGGCCCTGGGCGTCAACGTGGCCCTCAGCGAGGTGTGGGCCAAGGGCGGCGAGGGCGGCATCGCTCTGGCTCAGGAGGTCATCCGCCTGTGCGAGGAGCCCAACCACTTTGCCTTCGCCTATGAGCTGGATCAGCCCATCGAGGCCAAGCTGGCCGACATCGTGAAGAAGGTGTACCACGGCGACGGTGTGGTGCTCACCCCCGCCGCCAAGAAGCAGGCGGCAGAGCTCACCGCCCTGGGTTTCGGCGGCCTGCCCATCTGCATGGCCAAGACCCAGTATTCCTTCTCTGACGACCAGAATCTGCTGGGTGCTCCCGAAGGCTTTACCGTCACGGTGCGCAACATCAAGGTGTCTGCCGGCGCCGGCTTCCTTGTGGCTCTTACCGGTGACATCATGACCATGCCCGGACTGCCAAAAGTGCCTGCCGCCGAGAAGGTGGACGTGGACGAGAACGGCAAGATCTCCGGCCTGTTCTAAAAGAAAACGCGGGCGGGTGGTAACACCCGCCCGCTGTAATGAGGAGTTGATTGCGATGAATACCGCCAACCAGACCTGCGGCGATTTTCTGGACGCCCTTGCCTCCAAAGCGCCTGTTCCTGGCGGCGGCGGCGCCTCCGCCCTGGTAGGCGCTCTGGGAGCGGCCCTGTGTACCATGGTGGGCAACTACACCGTAGGCAAGAAGAAGTATGCCGAGGTGGAGGAGGACGTGAAGGCCCTGATGGCCAAAGCAGAGGACCTGCGGGCTCGCCTGCTGGCTCTGGTGAACGCTGACGCTGCGGCCTTCGAGCCCCTGTCCAAGGCCTACGCCATTCCCGAGGATGCCCCCGACCGGGAGCAGGTGATGGAAGAATGCCTCCGGAATGCCGCTGCCACACCCATGGAGATCCTGCGCCTGAGCTGTGAGGCCATTGACCTTCACAGTGAGATGCTGGAGAAGGGGAGCGTGATGATGCTCTCCGATGTAGGCACCGGGGTGGTTTTCTGCTGGAGTGCCCTGTACGGCGCTGCCCTCAACGTGAAGGTCAACACAAAGAGCATGGCCGACCGGGCCTACGCTCAGGCCATGAATGAGGAAGTGGACAGCCTGGTGGAGCGGTATTGGAAGATCGCAGAGCGCGTTTATGAAGCAGTTCTGGGGAGGTTTGCCTGATGGCGGAACATTGGAAGGGGGCCCCTGTGGCCCAGGCTCTGACAGAGCGGCTGATCGTCAAGGCCAACCAGCTGAAGGTCCAGGGCATCGTTCCCACCCTGGCCATCGTGCGGGTAGGGGAGCGCCCTGAGGACCTGTCCTACGAGCGAGGAGCCCTGAAGCGGTGCGAAAAAGTGGGCATCCGTGTCAGGCAGTTTACCTTGCCAGAGGAATCCAGCCACGGGGACCTGCTGGCGGTCATTGAGCAGATCAACGCGGACCGGGAGATCCACGGCTGCCTGCTGTTCCGGCCCTTGCCGCCGCAGATCGATGAGGCGGCCATCTGTGCTGCCCTGGACCCGGCCAAGGACGTGGACGGTATTACCGCCGGCTCTCTTGCGGCGGTGTTCACCGGCAGCGGTGCAGGCTATCCGCCCTGTACCGCCCAGGCCTGCATGGAGATTTTGGAGCACTACGGCTGCGATCTCACCGGCAAGCGGGCGGTGGTGGTGGGCCGAAGTCTGGTGGTGGGCAAGCCTCTGTCTATGCTGCTGCTGGGGAAAAACGCCACCGTCACCCTCTGCCACACCCGTACCGCCGACCTGGCCGCCGAGTGCCGTCGGGCGGAGGTGCTCATCGCCGCCGCCGGACGGGCCAATATGATAGGCCGGGACCACCTGGCCCCCGGACAGCTGGTGCTGGACGTGGGCATCAATGTGGATGAGAATGGCAATTTGGTGGGCGACGTGGATTTTGCTGCTGCCGACGAGATCGTAGGCGCAGTGACGCCGGTGCCCGGCGGCGTGGGGGCCGTGACCACCTCGGTGCTGGCGGCCCATGTGCTCCAGGCTGCGGAACAAGCAAGATAATAAAAACAGGCGCTGCCGGTGGCAGCGCCTGTTTTTCATTATAGTCCGCCCATTAAGAAACTGGCGGCGTGTTCCATGGCCTCGTTGGCCTTCTTCATAGGGAAGGTCTGAAAGACGTGCCACATCTTGTCCCACACTTCCAGCTTGCAGGGCACGGAGGCCTTGAGCATCCGGTTGCGCAGGCGCACCGAGTCGGAGAGCAGCAGCTCGTTGGTGCCAGCCTGGATCAGGGTGGGGGGGAATCCGGTGAGATCGGCAAACAGAGGGGACAGACAGGGGGCGGTCAGGTCCTCTCCCCGGGCATAGGCGTCCCGGGTGGCGTAGATATAGTTGAGGGTGAGTACGGGGTCGATGTCGGCCCGCTCCTGATAGGACTTGCCGCTGGCCGTCATGTCGGTCCAGGGAGAGAAGAGAAGCAGTGCCCGGGGGAGCAAACGGCTCGCTTCTTTCAGCTTGTGGGTAAGCACCAGTGCCAGGTTGCCCCCTGCGGAATCGCCTGCCACAATGATGTCCCGGGCGCCGTAGCCCAGATACATCAGGTGGTCCCAGGCCTGGAGTGCGTCCTCCACAGCAGCAGGATAGGGGTGTTCAGGGGCCAGGCGGTACTCAAAGCTCATCACTTGCAATCCTGTGACTAGGGACAGCTTGGACCCCAGAATACGGGAGTAGCCCAGGGTGCCGCTGGTATAGCCGCCGCCGTGGCAATAGAGAATGGCCTTCCTGCGGTCATAGCTCCGGTGAGGCCTGATCCAGGCACAGTTCATCTCGCCCAGGGAAAAGGGTTCCCAGCTCATACCGCCCATAGGAGCCACCAGCCGGCCCAGCAGCTCCTGGCTTTTCCGCTGGCGGGCCAGATCTTCCACGTTCATGACCTCGGGGGTGGCGGCGCTGTGGATCGCCTTCAGTGCGCGCATGAAAGGGGCCAGACGCTGCTTTTCCGCCCGCTGTCCGGCCAGCTCCTGACGCTTGCTGTGGTGGCTCATAATGCCGTCTCTCCTTATTTCATGGTAATTCGGTAAGCCGCATTATACCACAGGGGAGAATGAAAGAAAAGAGGCGGGCGGGGCCTCTTTTTTGTGGAGAGATTCACTTTCCCTTGTGAGCGACAGAGGAATGTGGTATCCTTTTTTCAGGAAAGGGGGGTGAGCCATGGCGGCAGCTCAGTCTGAACGCGAAGAAAAGAAGCACAAAGAGTGGTACCGGCTGGACAATGCGGCGGTGGTCTACTCCGCCATCCAAAAGGAACGGTATTCCGCTGTTTATCGCTTTTCTGCCGTGATGGACCAGCCAGTGGACCCGGAGGCCCTTCAGCGGGCGGTGGACAAGACCATGCCCCGCTTCCCTGGCTTCCGGGTGCGGATCAAGCCGGGGATCTTCTGGTACTACTCGGAATTCAACGACGCTCCCGGCCCCTTTGTACAGAAGGATATCTCCAATCCGTGCCAACCCATACGTTTTGATCAGGGGGACGGATGGCTGGTGCGTTTTTTCTACTATGAGCGGCGTATTTCCCTGGAAGTATTCCACGCCATCAGCGACGGCGGAGGCGCTATGACTCTGCTGAGGACCTTGCTGGCAGTTTATCTGCGGGAGCTGGGCTACCAGATTCCCAATACCTGCGGGGTGCTGGATGTGGATCAGCCCCCCAGGCCGGAGGAGCTGGAGGACGCCTACGCCCGGTACGCTACCGTAAAGGCCAGAAGCTTTACCACGCTGAAAAAGGCCTATGCCAACGCCGGTACGCCGGAGCCCTTCTATACCCTCAACGTGACCATGGGCTTCTGCTCGGTGCGGCAGCTGAAGGAGAAGGCCAAGGAGCACGGGGCCTCTATCACGGAATACCTGACGGCAGTGCTGCTGAAGGTTCTGGTGGACAAGCAGCACCGGGAGGGGTCCAAAAAGGAATTGCCGGTGGCCCTGGCCATCCCCATCAACCTGCGGCCCTGGTTTCCCACCGAGAGCCTGCGAAACTTTATTCTGACCGTCCGGCCCTGCATCGATCCCAGCCTGGGGGAGTATACCTTTGAGGAGATTGTCAGCCAGGTCCATCACTATCTGCGGCTGAACATCAACCGGCAGCAGATGCAGGCAGAGCTGGCGGGCAATGTGAAGTTTGCCAGGAACAAATTCATTCAGATCATACCCATTGCACTGAAGAAGCCGGGTATCGCTTTCGGGTACTGGATGGCAGGAGTGCGGCCCTATTCCGGTACCTATACCAACCCCGGGCCCTTCCAGGTGCCGGAGGAGATGAAGTCCCATATCCGTCGGATGGAGGTGATCCTGGGGCAGGCTACCATGCCCCGGGTCCACTGTGCCTCCATCAGTTACGGGGACGAGATGGAAATTACCTTTGCCGGGACCCAGAGGGAGACGGATACGGAGCGGGAATTTTTCCGCTTTTTGGTGCGGGACGGCGTCCATGTCAAAGTGGAGAGCAACCGTACCCAATAAGGAGGAAGCACCATGTCCTATTGTGTTCATTGTGGAGTGGAACTGGACGCCACCGCCACGTTCTGCCCGCTGTGCCAGACAAAGGTGATAGACCCGGGCCGTCCGCCCGACACCACCTCTCCCAAGCCCTTTCCCACTGAGCGGGGAGAGGTGCCGCCCATCCCTAAGGGGGCGGTGGCGGCGGCCATTACCGCTATGCTGGCCTGTGTGGCGGTGGGATGCGGTCTGCTCAACCTGTTTCTGAAACCGGGGCGGGCCTGGTCTCTCTATGTGATTGGGGCCACCATCATGCTGTGGCTGTGGATTGTGCTGCCCCTCCTCTTCAGACGATTGCCTCTGCTGGTCCGCAGCGTCATCAATGTGGCGGCGGTGGCCCTGTATGTCTACCTGATGTCGGTGGACCTGAATGGCCGGGACTGGTATCTGGGGCTGGCGGTGCCCATTATCCTGTGGGGAGGCGCGGTATGGCTGCTGCTCTCCCTGATGCTGCGGGTGTACCACCGCTCGGTCATCAGTACTGTCGCCATTCTCATTGGCAGCCTGGGGGTATTTCTCCTGGGTGTGGAATTTTTCATCGACCGCTGGCTTACTGGCCGGTGGGACCCCTCCTGGTCGTTGGTAGTACTTACTATCTGCGTGTGCACCGTGATCCCCCTGGTGATTATCCGGCGTATTCCCGCTGTCCGGGAAGAGGTACGACGCCGGTTCCATACCTGAATTCAAATAGCAAGAAAAGCCGCCCGACAGGGCGGCCTTTCTTGCGTAAAAATCAAGCTATTCAGCGGGACTCCCGGTGGAAGAGACGGTGGAAAAATCCCCCTCGCTTCTCCTGGGGAGCCGGGGCATTGGCAACGGCCCGGGCCTCCCGCACAGCTTGCTCCATCAGCGCCGCCTGGGCGTTGACAGCGGGGGCGCCCTCCTGGCGGGGCACCGGCGTGTAGCTGCCGTCGGGACCCATGTTGCGGGCCTTCACGTTGTCGGAGCAGAACAGCTCCACATACTGCCGGATCTGACGGCGTACATCCGGGTCCACCACCGGGCAGGCGATCTCCACCCGGCGCTCGGTGTTGCGGGTCATCAGGTCGGCGGAGCCGATGTAGAGGCGGGTACCCTCTCCTACGCCGAAGGCGTAGATCCGGGGGTGTTCCAGATAGCGGCCCACAATGGAAAAGACCCGGATACGGTCGGTGAGGCCGGGTACGCCGGGCCGCAGGCAGCAGATGCCCCGCACGTTGAGGGTCACGGGTACGCCGGCCTGGCTGGCCTCGGCCAGTTTGTCGATGAGCTCCCGGTCGGTGACCGAGTTGACCTTGAAGAAAATACGGGCGGGCTGGCCCTGGCGAGCCTTTTCGATTTCCCGGTCCATCAGGGCCAGAATGCGGTTTTTCAAACTGTGGGGGGCCACCAGCAGCTGGTGATACTCACCGTGGAGGTTGGAGGTGGCCATATTCTGAAAGAACGCCGCGCCGTCACCGCCGATGGCGGGGCTGGCGGTCATAAGGCAGAAGTCGGTATAAAGCTTGGCCGTCTTTTCGTTGTAGTTGCCGGTGCCGATCTGGGTAATGTACTGGATGCGGCCCTTGTCCCGGCGGGTGATGAGGCAGATCTTGGAGTGGACCTTGTAGTGCTCAAAGCCGTAGAGGATGGTACAGCCCGCCTCCTCCAGCCGCTGGGCCCAGGCAATGTTGTTCTGCTCGTCGAACCGGGCCCGCAGCTCCATGAGCACGGTCACGTCCTTGCCGTTTTCCGCCGCCGCCGCCAGATATTCCACCAGCTTGGCGGTGGAGGCCAGCCGATAGATGGTGATCTTGATGGACAGCACAGACGGATCGTTGGCAGCCTCCCGCACCAGCTGGAGGAAGGGCTCCATGGAGTAGAAGGGATAGAAGAGCAGCATATCCCGCCGTAAGATCTGGGGGATCAGCTTCTCGCCCTTGACCAGACCGGCGGGCCACTGGGGGGTATAGGGAGGATAACACAGGGCGGCGGCGCTCTCCTCGGGCAGCTTGCCTTCCAGGGAGTAGACATAGCCCATAATGAGGGGGCTTTTGGACCGGAACACCTGCTCGGCGGTCAGATTGAGCCGCTGGCAGAGAAACTGCTGCAGTTCGGCGGAGGCCTCCCCCTGGATCTCCAGCCGTACGGGAGCCAGCCGGGCGCGTTTCTTCAGGACCTTCTGCATATGGGCGCGGAAATCCTCGCCTACGTCATAGTCCTCATCCTCGGGGCTGATGTCGGCGTTGCGGGTGACCGAGATGACGCACTTCTCCTCCACCTGATAGGTTTCAAAGAGCTGGTCGGCAAAGTGGAGGACTACCTGCTCGGTGAGCAGGTAGCGTAAGCCCTGTTCCTCCAGCTGGAAGTAGGGAGGAAGGGCCTTGGGAATGGGCACCAGACCGAAGCAGCGGGTGTTGCCCAGCCGCAGGGTGAGGGCGATGGTCAGACTGTTGGAGGGCAGGTGAGGGAAGGGGTGGTGGCTGTCTACCACCATGGGGGACAGGATGGGCTGCACATAGTCCCGGAACCACCGCTCCACCTGCTTGCGCTCCTTGCCATCCAGCTCCCCGGGGGTCAGGTTGCAGATGTTGCAGGTCCGTAGCCGCTTCTCCAGCTGGGAGACGATCTTGTCCTTCTGCTTGTACAGGCCGGGTACCGCCTTGAAGATAGCCTGAAGCTGCTCGGTGGGGGTGAGGCCGCTCTTGCTGTCCACATGGGTCTGCTTGGACAGGGTCATGTCGTAGATGGACCCAACCCGGATCATGAAGAACTCGTCCAGGTTGCTGGTGAAAATAGCGGCAAATTTCAGCCGTTCGAAGAGAGGGACGCTCTCGTCCTTGGCTTCCTCCAGCACCCGCTCGTTGAAACGCAGCCAGGACAGTTCCCGCTCCTGGGTATAGCGTGTGTCGATCTCTTTATGCATCATGGCTTGTTCCCTCCATCACGCGGCGGAGCAGATAGCCCTCCCGGACGCCGCAGGCGCTGACCGATACGGTGGATACCTCATAGGCGTCCAGAATGGCGGTGAGGATGGCCAAACCGGGCAGAATGGTGTGGACCCGGTCGGGTACTGAGCGCAGGATCTGCCGCAGGGTATCCTGATCGCCCTTTTTCAGCCCCTTGTACAGGGCATGGATCTCCCCGGCGGGGATGATCCGGTTGTCCGGATCGGCGCCGGACAGGTCGTTGCACAGCTTGGCGGCGGCCCGGAAGGTGCCGCCCACGCCGGTCAGGTGACTGCACCGCAGACCGGCGGTTTTGGCCTTTTCCAGCTCCTCCCTCACGTCGGAGCGGATGGCCTTCCGCTCCTCCTTGGTGGGGAAAAGGCCGGAGACGTGTTTGGTGAAGAGGGACAGGGAGCCCATGGGCAGGGAGCAGCCTGAGGTGATGGCCCCGTCCTGGTAGGCCACCAGCTCGGTGGAGCCGCCGCCCACGTCGGCCAGCATCCCGGAGCCCGGCGCCCCGCCGCCCACGGTGGCCCCCAGGAAGGAGAAGGCGGCCTCATCGGCCCCTGACAGCACCTCAACCTTGATCCCGGTCACCGCCTCAATGGTCTCCAGGGCCTCCTCGGTATTGACGATGTTGCGCAGGGAGGCAGTGCCGAATACATAGAGGTTGGCAATGTCAAAATTGCGTAGCAGGGCCTTGAAGCCTGCCAGCACCCGACAGGCCACCAGAATGCCGCTGTCGGAGAGCAGGCCGTTTTTGATGTAGCCGGCCAGGCCGGCCATCTCCTTTTTATTCATGAGGAGCTTGAACTTCTGCCTCTCCCAATGATAGATGGACAGGCGGATGGTGTTGGAACCCACATCCACGATCCCGCATTTCATGTGATGATACACCTCTCTTTAGAAGTCTAGTTTACGCGATTTCCGTAGCATTATCAATGGGATTTACAGAAGATTTACAAGCCTCATCCATGGTCCGGCGGGCGGCCACCAGAGCCAGGCCATCCCCCAGGGTACAGAAAAAGGCGGACAGAACAGCAAGCTCCTCGGCGGAGCGATTGTGAGCCAGCCGGGCGGCGGCCAGCGCGGCGGCAGCAAGCAGGGTTTCTCCGGAAGGCGGTGTGTACACGGGCCTCATCTCCCTTCTTTCCAATGTATGGCGGCGGGAGATGCGGGTTGACGGCGGAGGCGGATGTGGATACAATGAAAGGAACGAAAGGGGAAGAACCGTATGAATATGCCTCTCATTCTGCTTTATAATCTGGACACCCCCAAGGGGGCCAAGATCCGGCGGATGTGCCTGCCTCTGGGTCTGCGGACCCGGCTTGTGACGCCGGAGGAGTATGGTCTGCCTCTGGGCGATCTGGTGGACGGCGCCGCGCCGGAGACGCCCTGGACCGGAGAGACCTTTGGGGACGAGATGCTGGTGCTGGTCAACTGCACTGGCCTCCTGCTGGACCGGTTCCTCCAGGGCTTCCGGCGGAACAAGATCCCGGCGGTCTATCTCAAGGCAGTGCTGACCCCCACCAACCGGACCTGGAACTCGGTGGCCCTCCACGGTGAGCTGGTCAAGGAACGGCAGGCCATTGCCCAGGGCCAGGGAGCTCACGCCGGGCAGACATCTGGGGAAGAAGGGAACTGACGTGCACAACGAACTGACCAAAAAGGACATTCAGATGATGCGGGAGGAGCTGGATTACCGCCGTATCCAGCTGCGCCCCCAGCTGCTGGAGGCGGTGAAGGAGGCCCGGGCCTTCGGTGACCTCAGCGAGAACTTTGAGTACAAGGCCGCCAAGCAGGAGAAAAACCGGAACGAGGGCCGCATCCGCTACCTGGAGAATATGATCCGCACCGCCAAGGTGCTGCCGGACGAGCCGGTGACCGATGGGGTAGGACTCTATGATAAGGTGACCGTGTTTCTGGAGGATGAGGGGGACACCGAGACCTACCAGATCGTCACCACCATGCGGCAGGACGCCCTCCACGGGCTCATCAGCAAGGAGTCGCCCATGGGCAAGGCCCTGCTGGGCCGCAAAGTGGGAGAGACCTTCCGCATCCAGGTCAACGACAACTACGGCTATGACGCCAAGGTGCTGGCCATTGAAAAGGGGGAGGACGACGGCTCCGCCCCCCTCACCGGATTTTAACGGGAAAAGGACGCATTGCACAGGCAATGCGTCCTTTTTTGTTTAAAAGCCCCAGGCGGATTTCAGCAGGGACAGGGCGGGGGCCATGTCCTCGGCAGCCACCCGGGTATAGCCCATGATGAGGGCTGGCGGCCGGTATATGGGGGGCGGAGTCAGGTCGCAGATGGACAGGGGAGACACTCCAACACCCACCTCCGCCGCCCGGGCGGCCAGCTCCTGTTCATTCCACCGCCGGTCCATCCACAGCAGCAGGTGGAGGCCGGCGTCGCCTCCGTCAAAGGAACCCACCTGGGTCAGACCGGTGTCCCGGGCGGCGGCCAGCAGGGCCTCCCGCCGGGCTTTGTACCGGGTGCGGGTGCGGTTCAGGTGACGCTCAAAGTGGCCCCGGTCCATGAACCGGGCCAGGGCGTACTGCTCAAAGGAGGGGACGGTGGAGGAGTAGAACCAGAACTCCCGCCGCCACCGCTCCAGCAAGTGGGGGGGCAGCACCATATAACTGATGCGCAGGGAGGGGGCCAGACTCTTGGCAAAGGTATTGAGGTAGATGACCCGCTCCCCGTTGTCCAGACTTTGCAGGGCCGGAATGGGCCGGCCGGAGAAACGGAACTCGCTGTCGTAGTCGTCCTCCAGAATATAGCGCCCCGGCTGCTGGGCGGCCCAGCGCAGCAGGGCCTGCCGCCGGGTTACCGGCATGATGATGCCCAGAGGAAAATGGTGGGAGGGGGTGACGTGGACTACCTGTACCTTGTGCCGGTCCAGCTCCTCCACCATCAGGCCCTGGTCGTCCAGGGGGATGGGTTCCACCTGGGCCCCGCAGCTGCCCAGAATGCGGTGGGTCTTGGTGTAGCCGGGGTTTTCTACCCCGTAGCGTCCCTCCCGGCCCAGCAACTGGACCAGCAAGCTGGTGAGTACCTCCGACCCGGCGCCCACCACGATCTGGGCAGGGTCCGCCCGGATGCCCCGGAAGCGGTAGAGGTGGGCGGCAATGGCCTCCCGTAGTTCGGGCACCCCCTGGGGATGGGGAGTGTTGAGCAGGGTGTCCTCCTGCTGAGACAGCACCTCCCGCATCAGCTTGGCCCAGGTGGCAAAGGGAAACAGGGCGGTGTCCACGGCGCTGGTGGAGAAGTTATAGCGGAAGGTGGGCCGGGCGGGCTCCTCGGT
>NZ_NFIL01000025.1:0-42664 GCF_002161755.1 Flavonifractor sp. An4
GGGGTAGCCCGAGAAAGAAATGCAGTCGGCAAACCTTTCGGGGCCCCTTAAGGGGCTTCGTCCGTATCAGGCCCTTATAGGGCCTACTCAAGCCTCCGGCTTAGCCGGAGGTTTTGACTTATGGATCAAAGACGGCGCTTCGCCGTCCGCCCCCTCCAAACAGGTTGTTGTACTGCACCTGCTGGTAGTCTTCAATGAGGGCGGCGTAGTCGTTGGTCTCCAGATGGCTGTGGGCCTGCCCGGCTGTGTCCATATAGCCCACAAAGGTGAGGGCGGGCAGCTGCTGCTGGAGCTGCCACAGATAGCCGTCGTACACCGTACCCTCAATGCCGGCGTACCGCAGCAGATAGAGGCTCAAAAAGTTCAGGCTGGTAATCTCCGGCCCCTCCTCCGGCAGGGGGTAGTTGGCCCAGATGACGAAGGGCGTCTCATACTTGCCCATGTACTGATTCATGTTCATCTGGTCCTGGGTGACGCCGTAGGCCTTGTCCAGGAAGCCCTGCTCCACCGAGGGCTGGTGGTCGCCGAACATGAGGATGATGGTGGGTTCCTCCTGGCTCTGGAAATACTCCACCAGGGTGCGGAAGGCCTGGTCGGTTTTGTTGGCCAGGGTGAGGTACTGCTCGGCCTGGGGATACTTGCCCGGCTGGTCGGTGAGGGTGACCTGGGCCGGATAGTCCTGGGCGGTGTAGCTGCCGTGGTTCTGGATGGTGACGTTGAACAGAAAGAGGGGGGCGTCCTTCTCCTTGTGCTCAAACTCCCAGATAACCTGCTCAAAGTCGGACTGGTCGCTGACATAGCCGTGCTCCATGGCCTGGGCCACATCCATGTCGTCCACGCACTTGAACTGGTCAAAGCCCAGCTGGGGATAGGCCTGATTGCGCTGCCAGGAGGTGCGCGCGCCGGGATGGAAGGCCAGAGTGTCATACCCCTGGGCCTTCAGCAGGGAGGCCAGAGAGGCGGTGGGCCCCAGCACATACTGCTGGTAGGGAATGCTGCCCGAGGGCAGAAAGGCCATGGTGTTGCCGGTGAGGAACTCAAACTCGCTGGCGCTGGTACCCGCCCCGAATACCGAGGTATAGGTGTGGCCGAAGATGGAATTGTCCAGGGAGCGGATGTAGTCGGTGACGCTCTCGCTGAGCTGCAGGTTGCCGTAGGACTCAAAGTCGGCCCAGGACTCGTTCATGATGGCGATGATGTTGGGCTTTTGGACCGACACCGCCGCCGGGTCCAGAGGCTCCACCCCCTCCAGCAGGGTATCCACGTTGTCCGGAGAGTAGCCCTCCGGCTCCTCCACCTCCAGAAACTCGGTGTTGCGGTAAAAGACGGCCAGGCAGCCGCCGGTGCGGTAGGCCCCCGCCTGATTCCACACGTCGGTCTTGACCCCCAGCTTCTCCAGCTTTTCCGAGGGCAGCAGGAACATGAGGCAGGCCAGCCCCGCCGCCAGACAGGCCAGCCGCAGGGGCAGGCGCTTGCGGGTGGTGAGCCGCAGCCGGGCCTTGCGCCGCTCCGGGTGGAGGAATACCACCAGGGCGGCGGCCAGAAAGATGGCGACTCCCATCTGCCAGGTGAGGAACAGGTGGTAGTTGCCCGCCACGCTGGCGGCGGTGCCCAGGGCAGAGAAATCCCAGGGCAGGATGGGGGTGCCCCGGAAGGTGTTGACGAAGCAGTTGGCGGCGCCCCAGGACCCGGCGGCGATGTGGATGCCGATGGTGCAGGGGGCAATGCGCCCCACCAGGGCGCACAGCAGCCAGAACAGCAGAGCCACGCACAGGGCGTTGGCCACCAGTACGGGGAAGGTCAGAGCAAAAGGATTGGCTCCGTATGTAAACTGCATGAGCCACACGGCGGTAAAGGGGGTCAAAAGCAGAAAGACCGCCTGCCACAGCCGGTCCTTGCGCAGCAGGGAAAGGATTTGTTCACGATTCATCATAGTATGGTACTCCGGTCATTTGGGAAGATAGTGTGCCATTATAGCGCAAAAAGCCCAGCTTGTCAAAGCCGACCGGTGAAAAAGAAACGGAAAAGGTCCCCCGGTACAGTTTGTACCGGGGGACGTGGCAGATTACAGCACCTTGGACAAAAATTCGATGGTGCGCTGTTCCTTGGGGTTGGCGAAGAAGGCGTGGGGCTCGTTCTGCTCCAGCACATGGCCGCCGTCCATAAAGAGGACCCGGCTGCCCACTTCCCGGGCAAAGCCCATCTCGTGGGTGACCACCACCATGGTCATGCCCTCGTCAGCCAGCTGCTTCATGACTTCCAGCACCTCGCCCACCATTTCGGGGTCCAGAGCGGAGGTGGGCTCGTCGAACAGCATCACCTTGGGCTTCATGGCCAGAGCCCGGACAATGGCGATACGCTGCTTCTGGCCGCCGGAGAGCTGGGCGGGATAGGCGTCCGCCTTCTCCTCCAGACCCACCCGCTTCAGCAGGGCGGTGGCGGTGTCATCGGCCTCGGCCTGGCTCATCAGCTTGGTGCGGACGGGAGCCAGGGTGATGTTCTTCCGGATGGTCATGTTGGGGAAGAGGTTGAAGTGCTGGAACACCATACCCATCTGCCGCCGGATCAGGTCGATGTTGGTCTTGGGATCGGTGATGGCGGTGCCCTCAAAGGTGATGGTGCCCTTGGTGGGGGCCTCCAGCAGGTTGAGGCAGCGCAGGAAGGTGGACTTACCCGAGCCGGAGGGCCCGATGATGACCACTTTCTCCCCGGGATAGATGTGCTCGGAGATGTCGTCCAGCACCAGATGGTCCCCGAAGGACTTGGACAGATGTTTAACGTCTATCACTTTGACGCAGCCTCCTTTCCAGAATACCCAGCAGCCAGGTGAAGAGCATGACCATCAGAAGATAGATGATGGCGATGCCCAGATAGGGATACATCACATCGTAGGTCTTGCTGCCGATGGACTTGGCGGCATAGACCAGCTCCTTGCCGCCGATGGCGGAGATCAGAGCAGTATCCTTAAACAGGGTGATAAACTCGTTGCCCAGAGCAGGCAGGATGTTCTTAAAGGCCTGGGGAATGACAATAAAGCGCATGGTGTCCAGATAGTTCAGGCCCAGGGACCGTCCGGCTTCGCTTTGGCCGATATCCACGCTCATCAGGCCGCCGCGGACGATCTCGGCCACATAGGCGCCCGAGTTGATGCCCAGGGTGAGGGTGCCCACCAGGGTGTACTCACGGCTGCTTTTAAAGATGATAAAGCCCATAATCAGCAGCTGGACCATCATGGGGGTGCCGCGGATAATGGTAACATAGATTTTGCAGATCACGTTCAGTACGCCCAGGACGGGGTTGTGCCGGCCCAGACGCTGCTGATCGTGGGTGGTGCGGATTACAGCCACCACAACGCCCAGCACAATACCCAGGATCAGTGCCAAGGCGGTGATCCAGAGGGTGGTCAGCACGCCGTCCAGGTAGAACTGCCAGCGGTCCTCCTCAAAGAAGGCCTTGTAAATGCCCACGAAGGCGTCTTGCCACCAGGGCAAGTCCACGCCGTCTTTCAGCTGCTGTCCCAGGGACTCATAGAGTTGCGCCCAGTTCACAGAGATTCTCCTTTCTTACCTTCTGCCAAATACGACCCGAAAAAGGACGGCCCGAAGGCCGCCCTTTTCAGTTGAACACGGATTTGTTGGTTGTCTCAGCCCTCAGCGGGGATATACTTGTCGATGATGGACTGCACGGTGCCGTCCTCAACCAGTTCGATCAGAGCGGCGTTGACGGCGTCCTTCAGAGCGGTGTTGCCCTTGGCAAAGCCGATGGCGTAGTTCTCGTTGGCGAACTCAGTGTCCAGAATCTTCAGACCGGGGTTGGCCTTCACATACTCCTGGGCGGGAGCGTTGTCGATGACTACGCAGTCCACCTGACCATTCATCAGAGCCTGCACGGCAGCGGCGCCGTCGTCATAGGGGATCACGGCGTCCTCACCGTAACCGCCGTTCTCGGGGGTGTCGGAGCAGTAGATGTAGCCGGTGGTGCCCATCTGGCAGCCGATCAGCTTGCCCTCCAGATCATCGATGGTGGCGATGTCGGAGTTCTCGGGGACAATGACGACCTGAATGCCGTTGGCGTAGGTGTCGGAGAAGTCCATGACCTCCAGACGGTCATCGGTCACAGTGACGCCGGCCATGACGATGTCGCTCTTGCCGGTCTGCACAGCCTGCAGGGCGGCGTCAAAGCCCATGTTGTCCACGACCAGCTCCAGGCCCAGCTTCTGGGCGATGGCGTAGGCAATCTCCACGTCGATGCCCTCATAGCCGGTGCCCTCGTAGCCTTCGCCGTCGCCCACCATCTCATAGGGGGGGAACTGAGCGTTGGTGCTCATGATCAGCTTACCGGCCTCCACGGTGGTGAACTCGCCGGAGGCGGCGGGAGTCTCGGTGTTGCCGGAGGGGGTCTCGGCGCTGCCGCTGTTGCCGCCGCCGCAGGCGGCCAGCAGAGACAGAGACATGACTGCGGTCAGGCCCATGAGGGCCAGCTTCTTGAAGTTCTTCATGATGTATTCTCTCCTATTCATTGCGTTTCACGCGATCCTCATTGCGTTCCTTGAATTAGGTGTCTCTTATTATACACCGTATGCAAATAAATGCAATATTTATTCATTCGTCAAACCCCACAAAAAACCTGGAAGTTTTCAGCCGGTCTCTCTCCGTGCCCGCAGGTGGGTGAAAAGGGTCACATAATGCTGTTATGTGAGAAAACAGGCCTGTTTTCAGCACCTGAAAGGGTTTACTTCCGGGAAAGTGATGTGGTATAATGACAGCGATATGTTTAGATATGGTTTTGAAAACCAGAAAGGAGGCCCACCTTGGAAGAGATCCGCGCATTAAAGGAGCGGCTGGAGGGGGAACGGCCGGTAGATTGGGAGGGTTTCCCCGATATCGGGCTGTATATGGACCAGCTCATCAACTATATGCCCCGCCAGCTGATCCACTATGGAGAGGGGGAGGCCCTGACCTCCGCCATGGTGAATAATTATATTAAAGATGGGGCCATGCCCCGGGCGGAGGGCAAGCGGTACTCCCGCACCCACCTGGCCTACCTCACAGCCCTGTGCGCCCTCAAGCAGGTGCTGTCGGTGAAGGACGCCGGTCTGCTGCTGGCCGCGGCAGCTCAGGGGCGGGAGCCCAAGGAGCTGTACGAGCAGTTCCGCATGGAGCTGGACCGGGCCCTGGACGTGACCGCCGGGTCCCTGGACCCCACCGCCGGGGAGGAGGACCTGCCCGGCCTGGCCCTGGCGCTGGCCCTGCGCAGCTACGCCGACAAACTGGCCTGCCAGCGTATTCTGGAACTGCTGCGGGCCAAACAGCCCCCCAATGAAAAAGAAAAGAAGAAAAAAGACTGAATACCGCTCAGATTTTAACAACGATGGAGGTTCTCTGAACAATGGGAGAATATGTGATCTTGACCGACTCCTCCGCCGACCTGACCGCCGAGCTGGTGGCCGAGCTGGGGGTGGAAGTGATTCCCCTGTCCTTCACTATGGAGGATAAGACCTACTTCAACTATCCCGACAACCGGGACATCGACCCGGCGGATTTTTATGCCCGCCTGCGGGGGGGCGCCATGGCTACCACCGCCGCCGTCAATGTGGCCGACTATACCGAGGCCATGGAGCCCATTCTGAAGGAGGGCAAGGACGTGCTGGTGCTGGCCTTCTCCTCCGGCCTGTCCGCCACCTGCCATTCCGCCCAGATCGCCGCCGGGGAGCTGATGGAGCAGTATCCCGACCGGAAGGTGTATGTGGTGGATACCCTGTGCGCCTCCCTGGGCCAGGGCCTGCTGGTGTGGTATGCCGCCAACCTGAAAAAGCAGGGCAAGACCATGGAGGAGGTACGGGACTGGACCGAGGAGCACAAGCTCAACCTGTGCCACTGGTTCACCGTGGACGACCTCCACTTCCTCAAGCGGGGCGGCCGCATCTCCGCCGCCACCGCTGTGCTGGGCACCATGCTGTCCATCAAGCCGGTGATGCACGTGGACAATGAGGGCCACCTCATTAAGGTAGGCACCGCCCGGGGCCGCAACGCCTCCCTCAAGGCCCTGGTGGACCACATGGAGCAGACCGTGCTGGATCTGAAGGGTCAGTCCATCTTCATCAGCCACGGCGATTGCCTGGCAGACGCCCAGAAGGTGGCTGATGATATCCGGGCCCGCTTTGGGGTGGAGGATATCGTCATCAACTATGTGGGTCCCGTTATCGGCGCCCACTCCGGCCCGGGCACCGTGGCCCTCTTCTTTATGGGGAGTGAGCGCTGATGGAGGATATCAAGTGGCTGGAAGTGGTGCTGGACACCACCGAGGAGGAACTGGACGGCCTGTGTGCCCGGCTCACCGCCAACGGCGTCACCGGCTTCGCCATTGAGGATGAAGAGGACTTCAAGACCTTCCTGGAGCAGAACCGTCAGTACTGGGACTATGTGGACGAGAACCTGATGGAGCGGATGAAGGGTGTGTGCCGGGTCAAGTTCTATGTCACCGACGATGCAGACGGCAAGGCCCAGCTGGCGCGCTGGCTGGAGGGCATCGACAAGCCCTACACCACCGCATCCCTGGGGGACAACGACTGGGCTCACTCCTGGCAGAAGTATTATAAGCCCATGACCGTGGGCGAGAAGCTGTGGATCGTCCCTGAGTGGGAGCGGGATCAGACCCCGCTGGAGGGACGCACCCCGGTGTACCTCAACCCCGGCCTCACCTTTGGTACCGGCAACCACGCCTCTACCCAGCTGTGCCTCATGGGGCTGGAGGAGTATGTGGTACCCGGCCAGCCGGTGCTGGATCTGGGCTGCGGCAGCGGTATCCTGTCCATCGCCGCCATGGCCCTGGGGGCCTCCACCGCCGTGGCGGTGGACATCGACCCTAAGGCGGTGGACGTGGCCTATGAGAACGCCGGGCTCAACGGCATCGGCAAGGACCGGTACACCGTCCGGGCGGGCGACGTGCTCTCCGACCAGGCTCTGGTGAAGGAGCTGGGCCAGCAGCGCTACCCCCTGGTACTGGCCAACATCGTGGCCGACGTGATCATGCCCCTGTCCGCCAAGGCGGGGGAGTGGATGACCGAGGACGGGGTGTTCCTGTGCTCCGGCATCATCGACACCCGCTCCGCCGAGGTGGAGGCCGCCCTGGAGCGCAACGGCCTGCACATCATCCGCCGCCGGGAGCAGAACGGCTGGGTATCCCTGGCCGCCAAACGGGCGTAATAAGAGGAAAAGGACGCACCGCAGCGCGGTGCGTCCTTTTTTATGTGGAGGACTGCGGATGGTCCTCCTCCTTCAGGTTTTCCAGCGCCACCCGGGTGGCCTCAATGACAAACTGGGAGAAGTTGCAGTCAGTTCCCTGAATGGCTTTCTCAACCTCCTCCAGGATCTGATTGGGAAAGCGGATGGTTTTGGAGGTGGTGCCGGGAACGGCGGGCAGTTTAAATTTAGCCATAGTATCACCATGTCTTACATTTTGTCATTTACAACGTAATACAATTTGTGATATAAGTATGTAAGACAAATAGTAAGACGTTCGGGGGGTGATGCAATGGATTGGGAGGCTGCCTATGAACAATGCCCTCCGTTTGGTGTTGGGAAAGGCCCATATAACTGGGAAACGACACAGGTACTGGTGGCGCTTGAGCGGGACCTGACAGCACTTCGGCGGAGATTGACCGATGAAACAGGCGAACTGCTAGAGCAGTATTTGAAGAGCGAGGCAAACTATTTGCACAGTTGTTGTCGGTACTACTATTATCGTGGTATGCTTCATGGTATCAAAGAGGCGTTAGAAATCTGGAGTGCGGAGTACGGTTCAGCAGAAGAGAGTAGCGAAGATAACTGACTTGTAAGGGCGGCCTTTATGGCCGCCCGCCGGTTTTCTGCCGGCATGAGCCCCCTCCAGGGTGAAAGGATTGCATTTTTTCCCCGGATATGATACACTTTTTCGGTACGATTTGAGGTCGCGCCCCGGGGAAAGAGGGCGTTGGGTACGAAAGGGAGTTTCGATGCCTGTGGGGACCTTGAATCAGGCAGACTGAAACGGAAAGGAAGTTTTGTACCCATGGAAATCAACGGCGAGCAGGTCAACGAGATCGTCAACTACGCCGACCTGGGCCTGTCCCCTGAGGTCATGAAGGCCATCGACAAGAAGGGCTACGTCCAGGCCACCCCGGTCCAGGCGGGCGCCATTCCCTATTTTATGGAGTGGAAGGACGTGATCGCCAAGGCCCCTACCGGTACCGGCAAGACCTTTGCCTTCGGCATCCCTATGGTGGAGCACATCGATCCGGACAACCAGGATGTGCAGGCCCTGGTGCTGGCCCCCACCCGGGAGCTGGCAGTGCAGATCCAGGAGGAGCTGCGGGACCTGTGCGAATTTAAGGAAGGGGTACGCACCGTGTGCCTCTACGGCGGCGCCCCCATCGACAAGCAGATCAACACCCTGAAGAAGCGCCCCCAGATCGTGGTGGCTACCCCCGGCCGCCTCATGGACCACATGAAGCGGCGCACCGTCAAGCTGGACAAGGTGGAGACGGTGGTGCTGGACGAGGCCGACCGGATGCTGGATATGGGCTTTGTCCGGGACGTGACCCGTATCCTGGACCAGCTGAAGCACCGGAAGAACCTGGGAATGTTCTCGGCCACCATCAGCCGGGAGGTGATGGACATCTCCTGGGTGTACCAGCGGGACCCCATTGAGATCACCGTCCGCCCGGTGGAGGAGTCCAAGCCCGACATCACCCAGTACCGCATCGACCTGGACGGCCGGGAGAAGAAACTGGACACCATCGTGGCCCTCATCACCCACGGGGAGTACGAGCGGGCCATTGCCTTCTGCAACACCAAGAACATGACCGACCGGCTGGCCGGGCTGCTCCAGATGCGGGGAATTTCCTGCCAGGCCATCCACGGCGATATCCAGCAGCGGGTGCGTGAAAAGACCCTGGACAAGTTTAAAAAGGGCGAGATCAAGGTGCTGGTGGCCACCGACGTGGCCGCCCGTGGCCTGGACATCGACGACGTGGACGCGGTGTTTAACTACGACGTGCCTGACGAGATGGAGAACTACACCCACCGCATCGGCCGTACCGGCCGTGCCAAGCGCCACGGCGTGGCCTACACCTTTGTGGCCACCGTCACCGAGAGCGTCCGCATGGACGACATCATCCGCAATACCAAGGCGGAGGTTCAGCGGCTCAAGTACGATCAGGACGGCTGCCTCATGCTGGTGGAGCAGCAATAAATCGTTGAATGGGCGGCCTTTGGCCGCCCATTTTCCTGCTTCCGGACCGGTTCGCCGGATTTCCCTTGCCAATTTCCGGAGGCCATGATATCATGTCGGCATACTGGGGCAGAATGATTTGCGGCACAAATGCCGTGTTCTGTCTCTTGCCTGAAACAGAGAGGAGTGTTCCTATGGTAGAGATCCGTCCCTCCCGGCCCGACGAGGCCCAGGCCCAGAAGGACCTGTGGCGGGCCGCCTTTGGGGAGGACCCCCGCTATATCGACTGGTTCTATGAATGCTGCTGGCGGCCGGAGGACACCCTCCTGCTGCTGGAGGACGGGAAGCTGGCCTCCATGCTGGCCCTGCTGCCTCAGACCATCCACCTGCCCGACGGCGGCACCGCCTCCGCCTGGTATGTCTACGCCCTGGCTACCGACCCCAATGTGCGCAGCAAGGGCTATGGCCGGCAGCTTCTGCTCTATGTGGACGAGTTTTTGAAGGCCCGGGGGGCTGACTGCGTGACTGTGGTGCCCGCCGAGGCTGGGCTCTTTAAATTTTTCGGCATGGTGGGCTATCTGCCCGGCTTTTTTACCCGCAAGGTGGAGCTGCTGCGGAGCATGGCCGCGCCCACCTTCCCGGAGGACAAGGTGGAACCCGTCAGCCCGGCGGAGTACAACGCCATCCGGGAGGCGGCGCTGGCAGGCCTGCCCTTTGTCTCCTACAGCCAGGAGCTGATTCGCTATCAGGAGGGAATGGGTAAGATCACCGGCGGCGGTCTGTACCGCGTCACCGTGGGAGAGTTCCAGGGCTGTGCCGCCGCCGAATACCTGAACCAGGAGAGCGTTCTTTTTAAGGAATTGCTGCTGCCGCCGGAGCATATGCCCCGTGGCCTGGCGGCCCTAGCCGCCCAGATGCCCGGTCAGCGGTGCTTCGTCCGCACCCCGGCCCAGTGGGACGGGATGCAGGGCAGCTATCTCCAGCCCTTCGGCATGGTCAAGTGGTATGACCGGGAGAAGGGCGCCCTGTGGGGGGAGGAGACCCATGGCTATATGGGCCTGGGCTTTGATTGACCGGCTCCAAAACAGAACACAGCGTTCAAAGATGGACGCGGACAGACGGGGGATGGTCCCTCATCTGTCCGCGTTTCTTTATCCTGGCATGGGTTTTGCAACCAGACGGTGGGGCAAGATTCAAAGCCGGGGTTTTGCAGGAATTCCGTTAAAATGAATATGCAGGGCAAAAACGTGAATATTTATAAGCGAATTTCATCGCATTAGCGAGAAAAAGTGCCGAAAAGCAGGCGATACAAGGGAAGAAAGCATCCGGTGTCGAAGAATGAAATGGACAATTATGCAGAAAAGTGTCTTTCTGACAAGGACAGCTGCAAGATTTGACGGCGATTCCATCAAATTCAGGCGGCAGAACTCTTGACGGAAGGTGTTAATTACGATAAAATAAACAGACGTTTATTGTGGGGCATTCACGGAAAACGAACAGAGACTGGTATAGGAAGTGAAGAAATGGCAAAATATGTTTTGAAAAGAGTGCTGATGGCAGTGATTACCCTGTTCATCGTCATCTGCCTCACTTTTTTCCTCATGAACGCCATTCCGGGCAATCCCTGGCTGTCTGAGAAGACCCCATCTCAGGCCACCATCGACGCCTTGAATGAGAAGTACGGTTTGGACAAGCCGGTCATTGTCCAGCTGGGCTATTATCTGGGGGATATCGCCCACGGCGATTTCCGTAACTCCATCAAGATGCAGAAGGACCGGCCGGTGCTGGACATCATCACCACCATGTTCCCCCTGTCTGCTAAGATCGGTATCATTGCCATCAGCTGGGCCATATTGGTGGGCGTCCCATTGGGCTGTCTGGCCGCATATAAACGAGGTACCTGGGTGGACAGCCTATTACGAGTAATATGTACCATAGGTATCTCCATGCCGGGATTCGTGGTAGCAACCATATTGCTACACGTATTTACCGGCGGCATTGAGGGATTCAAGATATTCCCAACCGGCTTTGACGGCAGCTGGCAGAGCTATGTACTGCCCTGCGCCGCTCTGGGCTTCTATCCCATGTGTTACCTGTCCCGTCAGACCCGTACCGCCATGCTGGACTCCATCAACCAGGAGTACATCAAGACGGCCCGGGCCAAAGGTCTGAAGAACAAGAAGATCATCTTCAAGCACGCCCTGCGCAACGCCCTGATCCCCGTCATCACCTACCTGGGCCCCCAGATTGCCTTTACCCTGTGCGGCGGCTTTGTGGTGGAGAAGGTGTTCTCCATCCCCGGCCTGGGCCGCTACTTTGTAATGTCTATTCAGGCCCGTGACTACCCCATCATTATGGGCACCACCATCTTCCTGGCGGCTTTCGTTATTGTGATGAACCTGTTGGCCGACCTGCTGTACAAGCTGGTGGATCCTCGAATCAATCTGAGCAAGGGAGGGAACTGAGTTGGCTGCTCGTAAACATAAAAAAGTCCTTGGCTCCCTGCAGCCTGACATTGAGGATATCCTGGACTGGAACAAGCTGCCCGACAATGCTTTTGAGCCGGCCAGCGCACAGGAGAAGGAGAGTTTTATTCAGGACCGCAAGAGCGTGTCCTACTGGAAGGACGCCTGGCGCCGTCTGCGCCGCAACAAGGTGGCTATGGTGGCCATGGTCATCGTGATCCTGATTGCCCTGTTTGCCTTTGTGGGCCCCATGATTGTGCCCTACGGCTACGATGAGCAGATCCGCGGCGCCAACAACCTGCACCCCTGGCACTACTCTCTGGAGGACAGAATGGCCCAGGACCCGGATGCTGCCATTAAGGCGGCCCGGGCCGAGGCTGAGGCTGAGGGCCGCGAGCTGACCAGCATTGAGGAGGCCCAGATTCGGGCCAAGATCAAGGCTGGCGGCACACAGGAACTGAAGCCCCACCTCTTTGGTTATACCGACGAGGAACTGCAGCGCAAGGCCAATGGCGAGTTTGTCTTCCCCCATGTGTTCGGCTGCGATATGCACGGCCGCGACATTATGGTGCGTACCATGATTGGCGCCCGTGTGTCCATGATCGTGGGTATCTGCTGTGCCCTCATCGTGCTGGTCATCGGTGCGCTGTATGGTTCCATCTCCGGCTACTGCGGCGGCAAGGTGGACGCCGTTATGCAGCGTATCGTGGAGATCATCTACTCTGTCCCTGAGGTGCTCATCATCCTGCTGCTGGGCGCTACCCTCAAGCCCATTTTGGAGGATTTCCAGAACTCGGGCGACGGTTTCTTCCAGAACATGGTCACCATTCTGGGCCCCAACCTCATCGCTATTTTCATTGCCTTTGGCCTTTTGTACTGGGTGACCATGAGCCGTATCATCCGCGGCCAGATTCTCCAGCTCAAGCAGCAGGAGTACGTCACCGCTGCCCGTGCTCTGGGTGCCAAGGGCGGGCGCATTATCAAGCGCCACCTGCTGCCCAACTGTGTGGGCCAGATCGTGACCACCACCTTCCTGCAGATCCCCTCTGCCATCTTCACTGAGTCCTTCCTTTCCTTCCTGGGTATGGGTGTTTCCGCCCCCATGACCAGTCTGGGCTCCATGTGCTCCGATGGCCTGAGCGGCCTGCAGAGCTATCCCTACCGTTTGTTTATTCCTGCCGCCATCCTGAGCATCCTGATTCTCTGCCTGAACCTGTTCGGCGATGGCCTGCGTGACGCTCTGGACCCCCGCCTGAAGAAGTAAGAAAGGAGGAGACACCATGGAAGAAAAACAGAAAACCGGCAAGCTGCTGGAAGTGAAGGATCTCCACGTCTCCTTCTTTACCCCCGCCGGCGAAGTCAAGGCCGTGGGCGGCATCAGCTATGACCTGAACTATGACGAAGTCATGGGTATCGTGGGTGAGTCCGGCTCCGGCAAGAGCGTGGAGGCCTACTCAATCATCGGCCTGCTCCAGTCCCCTGGTAAGGTGGTGGGCGGCTCCATCACCCTGGAGGGCGAGGACGTGCTGGCCAAGAGCAAGGAAGAGATGATCGACCTGCGGGGCAACAAGGTGGCTATGATTTTCCAGAACCCCATGACCTGCCTGAACCCCGTGTACACCATCGGCAACCAGCTCATCGAGGCCCTGAAGGCCCACGACAAGAAGGTCTCCAAGCAGGAGGCCGCCAAGCGGGCCATGGAGATGCTGGAGCTGGTAGGCATCAACAACGTGGAGAAGCGGATGAAGCAGTATCCCCACGAGCTGTCCGGCGGTATGCGCCAGCGCGTCATGATCGCCATGGGCCTGATCTGTCATCCCCAGCTGCTCATCGCCGACGAGCCCACCACCGCTCTGGACGTGACCATTCAGGCCCAGATCCTGGAGCTGATGAAGGACCTGCAGAAGAAGACCCACATGGGCATCATCTTCATTACCCACAACCTGGGCGTGGTGGCTGAGATCTGCGACAAGGTCTCCGTCATGTACGCCGGCAAGATGGTGGAGCAGGGCCCGGTGGACGACATCTTCTACAAGCCCGGCCACCCCTATACCATGGGCCTGCTGCGGTCCATGCCCCGTGTGGACGCCGAGAGCTACGAGCGCCTTATCCCCATTGAGGGTACCCCCGTGGATATGCTCAATCCTCCCGAAGGCTGCCCCTTCGCTCCCCGGTGTGAATACGCCATGAAGATCTGCCTGCAGAAGATGCCCCCCTATGTGGAGCTGGGCGACAACCACCGCTCCGCCTGCTGGCTGCGGGTGCAGGAGCAGATGGCCAAGGAGAAGGCCGGCCAGGCGGACGCCAAGCCCGCGCAGGAGACCGAGAACAAGGAGGCGGGCGACCATGAGTGAGAAGAATGACATCCTCGTTCAGGTGGACCACCTGAAGAAATACTTTGGCGTCAAGGGCCTGAAGGGTCCCGGCGTCCAGGCCGTGGAGGATGTGTCCCTGTTCATCAAGCGGGGCGAAACCCTAGGCCTGGTGGGCGAGTCCGGCTGTGGCAAGACCACCCTGGGCCGCACCATCCTCCAGCTTCATCCCCCCACGTCCGGCAAGATTGTCTATGACGGTGAAACCATTTTTGAGGGCGAGGGCCCCTGGCAGAAGGACGAGAACGGCCAGCTGATCCACGTCAAGACCCCCAAGCCCAAGGCGGTCAATATGCTGCCCTACCGGCGGAGAATGCAGATTATCTTCCAGGATCCCTCCGCCTCTCTGGACCCCCGCATGACGGTGGGCGAGATCATTGGTGAGGCCCTGGATATCCATAAGCTGTGCCCCAGCAAGAAGGAGCGCACCGACCGCATCAAGGAGCTGCTCAGCCGGGTGGGTCTGAACACCGAGCACGCCAACCGCTATCCCCATGAGTTCTCCGGCGGCCAGCAGCAGCGTGTGGGCATCGCCCGCGCCCTGGCGGTGCGCCCCGAATTCATCGTGTGTGACGAGCCTATCTCCGCCTTGGACGTGTCCATCCAGTCCCAGGTGGTGAATATGCTGGAGGATATGCAGCAGGATCTGGGCCTGACCTATCTGTTCATTGCCCATGACCTGTCCGTGGTGCGTCACATCTCCAATCGTATCGGCGTGATGTATCTGGGTACCATGGTGGAGCTGGCTGAGAGCTACGAGCTGAACAAGCATCCCATCCACCCCTACACCAAGACCCTGCTGTCCGCCGTGCCGGTGCCCGATCCCGAGGTGAGCCGGACCCGTCAGCGTATCGTGCTCCAGGGCGATATCCCCTCTCCCATGAATCCGCCCACGGGCTGCCGGTTCCATACCCGCTGCCCCTACGCCACCGAGAAGTGCAAGGAGTGTGTGCCTCAGTTCAAGGAGCATTCGCCCGGCCACTACGCCGCCTGTCACCTGCTGGGCTAAGACGGGCGAATGGGCCTGCCGCCGCATTGCGGCGTCCAAGCGTTTTGGGCTGTGCCCAAAACCTTGATGCCGGGCGAATTCACTTCGCCCGAGCAGATGAAAGGAAATGGGGTACCCGCCCGGCCTGGGCCGGGTGGGCAACATTCTCCCGGCCACTACGCCGCCTGTCACCTGCTGGGCTGATTGGGCGAATGGGCCTGCCACCTGCTGGGGTAAGCGAAAGCCGGGCCCGCGCAGTAAGGGCGCTCAAGCGAAAATTGGAAAAAGGCGGCAGATTGCCGCCTTTTTTCGGAACCAGATAGAAATAAACTGGAGAGTTCGTAACAATTTCGAAACATTTTCTTTACACCTGTACCTGACCTGTGGTATAATGTCTTTGCGTTACTTTAACGTGCGAAAGGCCATGGCCTTTCGGCGCCCGCACTGCGGGCGCCGATGACCATCCCCATGTGTATCGCGCCCCAAGGCGTTATTGATACAAAAATGAGAAAGATGGAGGTCCAACCATGAAAAAGAGAAAGCTTGTCTCTCTGCTTCTGTCCGGGGCCCTCGTGTTCGGTCTGCTGGCCGGCTGCGGCGGCGGCACCAGCAACAGCAACGAGACTCCTGACGCTCAGAACAGCGGCACTCCCAGCAGCGAAGCTCCTTCCGGCGACGCTTTTGAGATGACTGTCAACATCGCTTCTGAGCCCCAGTCCATTGATCCCGCTCTGAACAGCGCGGTCGACGGCGCCATTATGCTCAGCCATATGTTTGAGGGCCTGATGCGCTGGAAGGATTCCGGCAGCGAGACCGCCGGCACCAACGGCACCTGCAACAACGCTGTGCTGGACTACGGCCAGGCTGAGTCCTATAAGAAGACTCCCAACGAGGACGGCACCGTTACCTATACCTTTAAGCTGCGTGACGACGCCAAGTGGTCCGACGGTAAGGACGTTACCGCTCAGGACTTCGTGTTCTCCTGGCAGCGCCTGGTCAGCCCCGAGACTGCCGCTGACTACAGCTACATGATCGACTGCGTGGTCAACGCTAACGAGATCATCAACGGCGAGAAGGAGCCCAGCGAGCTGGGTGTTAAGGCCGTGGACGACAAGACCTTCGAGGTCACTCTGACCAGCGATCTGCCCTACTTCACCGAGATCTGCGCCTTCCCCGCCACCTTCCCCGTGCGTGAGGACATCGTGAGCAATGCTCAGTGGACCTATGATCCCGCCACTTATGTGTCCAACGGCGCTTACAAGATGACCAGCCGTGTGACCAACTCCGAGATCGTTATGGAGCCCAACGAGTACTACTACGGTGTGGATACCCTGGGTCCCAAGAAGATCACCTTTAAGCTGATGGATGACCAGAATGCCATGCTCAACGGCTTTAAGTCCGGTGAGCTGGACTTCATCGAGTCCATGCCCACTGATGAGATTGCCGGTCTGATGGCTTCCGGCGACCTGAAGATCGTGGACTACATCGGCACCTACTATGTCTGCTACCAGACCCAGAAGGCCCCCTTCGACGATCCTCGCGTCCGCAAGGCCTTCACTCTGGCCATTGACCGCACCTACATCGTGAACGAGATCACCCAGACCGGTCAGGTCGAGGCCGGCGGCTTCGTGCCCGCTGGTGTTTATGACGCTGACGGCGCCACCGGCGATGACTTCCGTACCCAGGGCGGCAACTACTATGAGCCCATGTCCGGCGATGACAAGGCGCAGTATGAGGCCAACTGTGAGGAGGCCCGTGCTCTGCTGGCCGAGGCCGGCTACCCCAACGGCGAGGGCTTCCCTGTTGTTGAGTACCTGTACAATACCGGCGATGATCATAAGTCTGTTGCCGAGGCCCTGCAGAATATGTGGCAGACCCAGCTGGGCGTGACCGTCACCCTGAACAACCAGGAGTGGGCCACCTTCCTGCAGACCCGTAAGGACGGCGATTACTCCATCGCCCGTAACGGCTGGATCGCCGACTACAACGATCCCATGTCCTTCCTGGATATGTGGCTCACCGGCGGCGGCAACAACGACGCTCAGTACTCCAACGCCGAGTATGACGCCAAGCTCCAGGCTGCCAAGGCTTCTACCGATCCTGCTGAGCGTATGCAGCTGATGCACGAGGCCGAGGACATCATCATGGGTCAGGATTACGCTCTGTGCCCCCTGTACTTCTACACTCAGAAGTATATGCTGGCCGACGGCATCCAGGGTATGTACTATACTCCTCTGGGCTACTTCTTCTTCGACCACTGCACCCAGGGCTAATTTCAGCCAAACAAAACGGGCGGAGCCATTTGGCTCCGCCCGTTTTTTGTTGTTGTATGGTGGTTTATTTCCTGTAACAGGAGTAGTCTTGGGACGTTGGAGCAATGAAGGCGGGGTGTACTCCTGGCTGTGATCCCCAGCCCTGACAAGCGGGCGGGTACAGCCCTCCTACCCCTGCAAAGCGGCATTTTAAGCAGTAGGAGCCGATGCCCTCATGGGCCCGACGGTCCTTGTTGCCGGTAACCTCTGACGCTAATAAAAAACCCCCGACACACCGGATATCCGGCGTGCCGGGGGTTTTTGCTTAAATGGTTACCAGTTGCCGAAGGGGAAGTTGTAGTAGTAATTGCCGCCCTGCTGGGGTTGGGATTGCTGCTGCTGGCTGTTGTACTCCTCGCTCAGCTGATTCATGGCCTCCTGCCGCTCCTGGTTGTCCTCATCCAGGGTTACATTGACGGTGGAGGTGTTGCCGTCCCGGTAGATGGTGAAGGTGACGGACGCTCCCGCCTTGTAATCCTTCACAGCGCTCTGGAGCTGGGTTTCGGTAGATACCTGGGTGTCGCCCACGGCAGTGATGATGTCGCCCACCTGGAGGCCGGCCTTCTGGGCGCAGGAGCCGTCCAGGATGGCCATGATCTCCACGCCGGCAGGCACGCCGTAGCGCTGAACGCTTTCATCCACGGCGTTGATGAGCACGCCCACGTTGGGCTTGCCGGTGACGTAGCCGTTCTCCATAATGGAGGTGACCATGTCCTTCACATCGTTGATGGGAATGGCGAAGCCAAGACCCTCTACAGAGGCCTCGGAGCTGGAGCTGGAGGACAGCTTGGCGGACACAATGCCCACCACCTGGCCGTACTTGTCAAAGAGGGGGCCGCCGGAGTTGCCGGAGTTGATGGCGGTGTCGGTCTGGATCATGTTCATGACGGTGCCGTCGCTCATGGTGACCGAGCGGTCCTTGGCGGAGACGTAGCCGCCGGTGAAGGTGAAGGTCAATTCACCCAGAGGGTTGCCGATGGCGTACACATCCTCGCCCACATTGATGGCGTCCGAGTCGCCCAGTACCACGGGCCGCAGGTTGCCCTGGTCAATCTTCAGCACGGCGATGTCGTTCTCCTCCTCGCCGCCCACCAGGGTGGCGTCATAGCTCTTTCCGTCGGAGAAGAATACGGTGATGTCGCTGACGCCGTTGATGACATGGTAGTTGGTAAGGATGTAGCTGGCGGTGTCATTGGAGCTGATGACGAAACCGGAACCGGACACGGCGTTTTTAACGGTCTGGCCCCACACGTTGGTGGTCACGTTGCCGTTGACGCCCACCACCGACTCCAGGTTGGAGGCGTACACCTCTTCGGCGGAGAGGACGGTCTTGCCGTCCACGTTGGCCAGGGACACGGCGGTGGGACGGGTGCCCTCGTAAATGGTGGTAGAGTTGCTGCCGAAGCGGTTGACAGCCCACACGCCGCCGCCGCCCACCGCGCCGCCGATGATGGCGCAGCACAGGCCGACGGCAATGAACTTACCAAAGCCGCCCTTCTTCTTTTCCTTGGGGGGTACGGCGTCATACACATGAAACTGATTGGTCTCTATGACGGGGTCGCGGTCCTCGGGGGGCCGGTTATAATCACTGTAATACATAAACGGGTCTCTCCTTTACCAGCGGATTTTGCGGTTTCCTTTGAACGAGTCTTAGAATACCCTGTAATTGTGGCGGAACTGTGAAGAAAATGTGCATGATTTTTAAATTGTTCCCATCGATGGCAGGTTTGTGTCAGAAAAGGGCAAATAACAGGAAAAAGGGACGCATTTGCGTCCCTTTTTGAGTGATATCATTATTTTTCCAGCGCTTTTGTTACGGTAACAGCCCGGGCGCCGGGGCCGATATGGCAGGCCACCGACAGAGACAGCGGGTCCATATGGATGGGGTAACCGGGGAAAATGGCCTCCAGCTCTTCCAGCCACTCCTGGGCGTCGGCCCGGTCGCCGGTGTAGGCGGCGGCGATGTGGAGCTGCTCCGGACCGGAGAGACCGGCAAACTCAGTCTCCATGGTGTGGTGGATAGCGTCGATCATGGTCTTTTTGGCGGCCTTCCAGCCCCGGACCTTGGCGAAGGAGTCCAGCTTCTCGCCCTTGATCCGCAGCACCGGCTTAATGCCCAGCACCGCGCCCAGGGCGGCGGCGGCGGGGGTGCAGCGGCCGCCCTTTTTCAGGTACTTCAGGGTGTCCACGGTGATGTAGATGTCGGAGTCGAACTTGGTGCGCTCCAGGTAGTCGTGGATCTCCTGGGCGGACTTGCCGGCCTGGGCCATTTCCAGGGCGTCCAGCACGGACTGGCGCTGGGTCACCGAGATGCGCTGGTTGTTGACCACAAACACCTTGCCCTCGTAGTCCTGAGCCAGCATCATGGCGGTCTCGCAGGAGCTGCTCAGTCCGCTGGACATGGGGATGTACACAATCTGGTCATAGTCCTGAAGGATCTTATCCCACAGGTCGGTGACGTCGCCGGGGGAGGGCTGGGTGGTCTTGACATCGGCGTCCTGGGCCAGACGCTCATAGAACTGCTCCTGAGAGAGGGTGATATCCTCCAGGAAGAGCTCGTCGTTGATATAAAAAGGCATGGGCAGAACAAAAATACCCAGTTCCTTGCCCTGAGCCTGGGTGATGCCGCTGTTGCTGTCGGTGGCAATGGCGATCTTACTCATAACGTACCTCACTTCATCAGATCTTTATGGTTGTGGTTCCGCCGGAGCCTGGGCTCCGCCGCGGAAGAAAGCGGTCAGTTTTTCCATACCCCGCGCCAGGGCGGAGGCCTCCTGATCGGTCAGGGCGGACAGCATCCGGTCGGTCAGACGGCGGTGAAAGGCCCGGTGCCGCTCACTGGCGGCCCGGCCCAGCTGGGTGGGCAGCAGGCGCACCGCCCGCCGGTCCTTCTCGTCCCGGCGGCGGACCAGATAGCCCTTCTTCTCCAGCAGTCCCACCGCGCAGGTCAGGGTACCCGCCGGCATCTGCCGGGCGGAGGCAATGGCGGTGGAGCGGTTGTCGCCCCCCTCGTCCACGGTGCGGCAGATGGCGTCAATGAGCTGTACCTCTCGCAGGGACAGGTCCCCTGCCGCCAGGGTGGCCTCCTCCCGCTTCAGGATGTCGCCAAAGACGTCGGAAAGAAAATGGTTGATGATTTCGCTGGAATACTCCACTGAGGGCCTCCCTTCTGCGTGGCTTGTTTCGCAACTGAATTATACCGGATTGTAGAAAAATGTCAAGGGAATCCTTTGACAGTCAAAATAATTTCAACTGCCGGTGAGATTTGGGACAAGGCATACCCGGGGGTGTGGGCGCATAGGGTAGAAGGGACCGAAAGGCTACCCTATTACAGATGAGGATGGTGCGATATGAAAGGGCCGATCTTATGGAAACGACTGTTCCGCCGCAGCGCCGCTTTGTTCCTGGCCACCCTGGCGGTGTGGCTGCTGCTTCTGTGCGGCGGGGGCGCGGGGGCGCTGCAAAGCCTGGGGGAGAGCGGGGCCTTTGTGTCCACTGCTCTGGCGGCGGAACTGGGCAAGACAGGGGGCGACACCCTGGACAAACTGGACGGCTGGGACCGGCTGGCTGTGGGCCAGTCCCTGCTGCTCTCAGGCAATCAGGAGGCGGTGGCCCAGCATCTGGGACAAGAGGTGCCGGAGGAAATACAACTGCCGGCCGGACAGCCTGCTCAGGATCACGACGACCTGGTGGAGGAGCCTCAGACCACCACCGCCCCCTCGGATATCATTGCCCGCACCCTGATCCCCACCAGTCCTCAGGGCTACGATGTGGCCGGAGGGCTGTATCTCTATAACCGCACCGGGGAGTCCGTGGATCTGGAGGCGGCGGCCCAGGCGTCGGTAAACATTACCCTGCCCGCCGAGGGACCCCAGATCCTCATTGTCCATACCCACACCACCGAGGCCTACACCCCAGATGGCACCGACGTGTATACCCCCGACGGCGGGGTGGCCCGCACCCTGGAAGAGGAGGACAATATGCTGCGGGTGGGGGACGAGATGGAGCGGGTGTTCACCGAGATGGGTCTGTCGGTCATTCACGACCGCACCGTCTACGATTACCCCCAGTACAACGGGGCCTATACCCGCTCCGCCCAGACGGTGCAGAAGTATCTGGAGCAGTATCCCTCCATCAAGATCGTGCTGGACGTCCACCGGGACGCCCTGGCGGGGGAGGACGGCACGGTGTACAAGGCGGTGACGGTCATCGACGGGGTGGATACCGCCCAGGTGATGCTGGTCATCGGCCACGGTCAGGACGGCAGCAACCCCCACTGGATGGAGAATCTGGCCCTGGCCTGCAAGATCCAGAGCAGCATGAACACCCTCTATCCCACCCTGGCCCGGCCCATGACCTTCCGCTCCTCCAGCTATAACCAGGAGCTGTCCACCGGTTCCCTGCTGGTGGAGGTGGGCACCCACGGCAACACCCTCCAGGAGGCCCTGTCCGCCGCCCGGCTCTTCGCCCGCTCCGCCGGTCAGGTGCTGCTGGGCCTGAAGGAGCAATGACAAAAAAGCACGCTCTCGGGCGTGCTTTTTTGCGTCTCCAGCCGGCAAAGAAGAATTGCCCTTTTCCGAAAAATCACATATAATAGAACCACTGCGTAAAAACACAGAGGGAGGCAGACTATGATCTTAAACGTGCTGGCGGTAGGCGATGTGGTGGGGGAGAGCGGCGTGGAGTACCTGAACCGTCACCTCCGCAGCCTGAAGAAGCTCCATGAGGTCCACTTCACTGTGGTCAACGGGGAGAACGCCTCCGGCGTGGGCATCCTGCCCCGGCAGGCCCGGGACATCTTCGACGCCGGGGCCGACGTGATCACTTTGGGCAACCACACCTGGAACCGCATCCAGATCGCCGACTTTCTGGAGGACGACCGCTATACCCTGCGGCCCGCCAACTACACCAACCGGGTGCCCGGACGGGGCTGGGGGGTGTACGATGGTCCCAAGGGCCTGCGGATCGGCGTGATGAACCTCATCGGCCGGTGCGAGATGGACAGCAACTTTGAAAACCCCTTCACCACTGCCGACAAGGTTTTGAAGCGGATGGAGGGAGTGGACGTGGTGCTGGTGGACTTCCACGCCGAGGCCACCAGCGAGAAGGGCGCCATGGGCTACTACCTGGACGGACGAGTCCAGGCCCTGTGGGGTACCCACACCCATGTGCCCACAGCCGACACCCAGGTGCTCCCCAAGGGGCTGGGCTTCGTCACCGACCTGGGCATGACCGGCCCCGCCCGCAGCGTGCTGGGCATCCGGCCCGACCAGGCCATCAACCGCTTCCTGGGGGGACTGCCCCGGCGGTTTGAGCAGGCGGACGGGCCCTGTAAGCTGGAGAGCGTCCTCTTCTCCATCGACACCGACGCCCGCAAGTGCGTGGGTGTGGAGCGGCTGGACCTGCGGGACTGACGCCGCCACCCTTTTGGAAAGGAATATATATTTATGTTAACCATCATTCACGGGGCGGACTTTCATCTGGACGCCCCCTTTGCCGCCCTGCCCCCGGACAAGGCAAGGCAGCGGCGGGAGGAGCAGCGGCAGCTGCTGGACCGGCTGGCCGATCTGGCCCAGGAGGTGAGGGCCGACCTGGTGCTCCTCTCCGGCGATCTGCTGGACTCCAGCCAGACCTACCAGGAGACGGTGGAGGTCCTCTCCCGCACCCTGGGCCAGATCCAGGCCCCGGTGTTCATCGCCCCGGGCAACCACGACTGCTACGGCCCCCGGTCGGTATACGCCAACACCGTATGGCCTGACAACGTACACATCTTTTCCACCGTGTCGGTGGAGTCGGTGGCCCTGCCCGAGCTGGGCTGCACCGTCCACGGCGCGGCCTTTACCACCCCCCAGGCCGACCGTTCCCCCCTCATGGGCTTTACCGCCCCCCGGGACGGACAGGTCCACCTGATGGCCCTCCACGGCGACGTGGACGGCAAGGGCCGCTACGGCCCCATCGATCCTGCCGACATCGCCGCCAGCGGCCTGACCTACCTGGCCCTGGGCCATATCCACGCCTGCTCCGGTTTGCAGAAGGCGGGGGACACCTGGTGGGCCTACCCCGGCTGTCCCGAGGGCCGGGGTTTTGACGAGACGGGGGACAAGGGCGTGCTGGTGGTCACCGTGGGGGACGACCCCAGCGATGTCACCGCCCGGTTCGTACCCCTGGCCGCCCGGCGGTATGAGATCGTGGAGGCCGACGTCACCGGGGCGGATACCGCCGCTCAGGCCCTGGAGGAGGTGCTGCCGGCGGAGCCCCGCGGCGACTGCTGCCGCATCCTGCTCACCGGCCAGCGGTCCTTTGGACCGCCTGATCTGGCGGCTCTCACCGCCCAGGCCCAACCATACTATTACAGCGTCACCATCCGGGACCATACCAGACAGCTGCGGGACCTGTGGGAGCGGGCGGGGGAGGACTCCCTCACCGGCCTGGTCCTGCGTCAGCTGAAGGCCCAGGGCGGGCCGGAAGCCGAGCTGGCCGCCCGGTTTGCGTTGGCGGCGCTGGAAAACGGGGAGGACCCCTGCCCATGAAAATCATTCGTATGAAAGCCACCTTCGGCGGCCTGGACCACCGGGAGCTGGAGCTGAAGGAGGGGCTGAATATCATCGAGGCCCCCAACGAGGGGGGCAAGTCCACCTGGTCGGCCTTCCTGCGGGCCATGCTCTACGGCATCAACACCAAGGAGCGGGACAAGCAGGGCTATATCGCCGAAAAGAACCGCTACCAGCCCTGGAACGGCGGGGCCATGGAGGGCGTGGTGGAGCTGGAGTGGAAGGGGGAGCAGATCACCCTTCGCCGGGGCCCCAAGGGCAACACCCCCTTCGGCAAGTTTGAGGCGGTGTATACCGACACCGGAGAGCCGGTTGGATACCTAACCGCCGACAACGTGGGGGAGACCCTCATCGGCGCGCCCAGAGAGGTCTTTGAGCGCTCCGCCTTTGTGGGCCAGGGAGGGGCGGCTATTGACGGCGCACCCGCCCTGGAGGCCCGCATTGCCGCCCTGGCCTCCAGCGGGGAGGAGGACGTGTCCTACTCCCAGGTGGAACGCCGCCTGCGGGACTGGCTCAACCGCCGCAAGCACAACAAGACCGGCCTCATCCCCAGGCTGGAGGAGGAGCTGGCCGGCAACGACGAGATCGCGGGCCGTCAGGCCAAGGCCTTCCGGCTGGCCCAGGAGGCCCGCCGGGAGATGGACAAGCTCCAGACCGAGCACAAGCGCCTTCAGGCCGAGCGGGACGCCCACCTGGCCCGGGCTATGGCTGCCCGCCGTCAGCGGTGGGAGGAGGCCCAGAGCGCTCTGGAGGAGGCCAGGGGGCAGGTGGATACCATTGAGGCAGAACTCAACCGCTATGGCACGCCTCCCGACAAGGCTACCCTGCAAAAGGCCCAGGGGGAGCTGAACCAGCTCAACGCCCTCCACACCAGTCGCAAGCAGGCGGAGGAGCGGCTGGAACAGGCTCAGACCCAGGAGGCGGAAGCTGCCGCCGCGGCGGTGGACCCTCTGTTCCCCGATATGACCCCCGACCAGGCCTGGGAGCAGGCCAGCGCCGACGCCCAGACGGCGGGGGAGACTCCCCGCTGCGGCGGACTGTATGCCGGGGGCGCCGTTGCCCTAGTGCTGGCCGCCGGGTCCCTGGTGCTGGCCTTTACCGGCGTGCTGCCTGCCCTGTGGATGGGCGGCGCGGCCTGCGGCGTGCTGGCCGTGGCGGGCGTGGGCCTGTTTGTGTCCGCCGCCCTTCGGAAGAAAAAGGCCGGGGCTCTGGCGGCGGAGCTGCTGGAGCGCTATGAGGCGGAGGACCCCCAGGGTATCCTGAACCGGGCCAGTGCCTACCGGGAGGCCTGCGTGGTGGCCGGACAGGCCGCCAAACAGCGGGAGGAGGCCCAGCAGGCTCTGGACGCCCTGCTGGCCCAGGACGAGAACACCCGCAAGGCCCTGCTGGAGCTGGTCCACCCCTTTGCCCCCACGGTGAAGGATACCTTCGGGGTGTCGGCGGCCATCTCCCGTGCCCTCCAGCTGGAGGAGCGGCTGGCCACCGCCCAGGTGAAGCTGGAGGGAGCGGAAAAGCTGGCGGCCAGCCTGCCCCGGCCCGAGCCGGTGGCGGCCGACCCCGGGGTGGAGCCCCGGTTTGACCCCGCCGGGACGGCGGCCCGGCTCAATGCGGCGGAGGGGGAGCTGTCCCGGCTCCGCAGCGGCCTGGCCATGGCCCAGGGCGAGCTGAACACCCTGGGGGACCCGGCGGAGCTGGAGCTGCGACAGGAGGAGGCCAGGGAGGAGCTGGAGCGGCGGCAGACCGAGCACGCCGCTCTGGAGACTGCCCTCAAGGCCCTGGACGCCGCCCACGCTGGGCTTCAGGCCCGGTTCTCCCCCGCCCTCAACCATCTGGCGGGGGACTATCTGGCCAAGCTCACCGGCGGCAAGTACGACAAGGTGTCCCTCACCCGGCAGTTTGAGGCTCTGGCCGAGGAGGCCGGCGGCCTCCAGCCCCGGCGGGCCCTGGCCCTGTCCCAGGGGACGGCGGACCAGCTCTATCTGGCGGTGCGGTTGGCGGCCTGCAAGCTGGTGCTGCCTCAGGAGGAGCCCTGCCCCCTGGTGCTGGACGACGCCCTGGCCAACTTCGACGACAGCCGTGCGGCCCTGGCTCTGGAGTGCCTGGAGGAGCTGGGCGGAGAGCGGCAGATCCTGCTCTTCACCTGCCACAGCCGGGAAAGAGCCTGGCAGGAGGGCCGCTGACGCGAATTTCCCTTGCAATCGGGGGAATTTGATACTATAATCAATCTATCAAAAAATCGCTCCGGTTAAAGGATTCGGAGGGAAAGATAGTGTGAAAGAAAACCGTCAGGGTTGTCTTTCGCGTCCAGTCAAACACTTTTTGAAATTTCAAAAAGTGCTGAGCTTGCTGAAAAAACTTTTTCGGCAAGCTCTATAATGTGGCATATTCCAAGCATATGGAGCTGATGGCATTGGCAAAAGAAAAGACCCAGGAGCAGGAGCTGGAGGGGAAGGACGCCCTGAAGGTGGACCTCTACTTCTGGTTACAGGCCCTGGTGATGGTGCTGGTGGCCTTAATCCTCATCTTCACCTTTGTGGGGCGCATCATCGGCGTGGTGGGCTCCTCCATGTACCCCACCCTCCACGACGGGGACCTGCTGCTGTTACAGAGCATCGGTTATACCCCCAAGCAGGGAGACGTAGTGGTGCTCACCAAGGAATTTGACGCCTCCGAGGGCCCCATCGTCAAGCGGGTCATCGCCACCGGCGGTCAGCACGTGGTCATCGACTACGACGCGGGCACCGTTACCGTGGACGGCGAGGTGCTGGACGAGCCCTATATCAATCCGGAGGAGGTCATGCGCCAGCCCGGCGGGGAGACCCTCACCGACGTGGTGGTGCCCGAGGGCTCCATCTTCGTCATGGGCGACAACCGCAACCACTCCTCCGACAGCCGGGACGTGACCCTGGGCACGGTGGATGAGCGGTATGTGCTGGGCCGGGCCCTGTGGGTGATTCTGCCCTTCCAGAATTTCGGGCCCATCGCCCACGGCTCCGAGGCATAAATGCAGAAAAAGGGCCTGTTGCAAAATAGCTGTTTTGCACAAGCCTGTCATTGCGAGCCAGTGCGCACACTGGCGTGGCAATCCGTTTCCTCGGCAAAAGGGGCGGATTCCCACGAAAAACGGCCGCCCACCGGGCGGCCGTTTTTCTCGGAATGACGGGTCTTTGTACGAGCTGCGCATTTTGCAACAGGCCCTTTTTGCATCTGTCAGAACAGCCAGAACAGCAGCTCCTCCGACAGAGTCATGCCCACCTTGCGCTGGAGGGCCAGGGAGGGGTCGTTGTCGGCCCACACCTGCCCGTAGGGGTATATCCCTCGCTCCAGACAGGAGGCGGTCATGGCCAGCAACAGGGCCTCCCCGATGCCCCGGCGGCGATACTGGGGCAGCACCTCCAGCATCCCCATGGACCCCTCGATGTGGGTGGCGATAAACCCGGCGGGCTGCCCGTCCACAAAGGCCCCCAGCATCCCCCGGTCGATGGCATCCTCCATGTAGGAAACTCCGCCGAAGGAGTGGCTGTAGTGCTCCTCCGTCCACACCGCCCAGCTGCGGTCCAGCCACCGGAGCTCTCCGTCAAAAGAGGGGACTACCGGCGGCTGGGGGGACAGCCAGGCCGACTGGCGGCAGATCTGTTCGGTCTGAAAGCCGAAGTGGGCGGCCAGCTTGTCTTTGTACCACATCTGATGGCCGGTGAGGATGACACACCCATCCAGCATGGGGAGCATCTCATCCAGGGCGGCGGGGGTTTCCGCGTCCAGGAACCACACCTCGCTGGGGGGATCGTAGAGCAGCACCCCGTCGGGTCCTGCCCGGCGGATCTGGGCGGTTCCCCGGCGGAGCACCTCCAGCATATCGATGTACAAAAGCCGGTTGCCCGTCAGCCGGGCCAGGGCGGTCTCTTTCTGTGTCATGCCTTTCCTCCTCGGTACAGGGGCAGGGAGATGATGAAGCTGGTCAGCTTGCCGTTGCTCTCGCAGCGGATGGAGCCGCCGTGGAGCTCCACGATCTCCTTGGCGATGGCCAGACCCAGCCCAGCCCCGCCGGTGCGGGTGGAGCGGGCGGCGTCCAGCCGGTAGAATTTCTCAAAGATGTTGGCCAGCTCCCCCTCGGGGATCTCCAGCCCTTCGTCCTGAATGGTGATTTCTGTGTAGGAGCCCATGGCCTTGGCCACCACATCCACCGTGCCCCCGGGGATGGAGTAGCTCACCGCGTTGCGCAGCACGTTGTCGAATACCCGGGCCAGCTTGTCCGGGTCCCCCCGCACCACCAGATGGGGTTGGATGTCGGCCACGCAGGTGAGGTTCTTTTCGGCAAAGAGGGGGTAGAACTCGTCGGCCAGCTGCTCCAGCAGCATGGACAGCTGGATGGGCACCTTCTCCCCCGCTCCGCTGTCCAGATCCATTTTGGTGATGTCGAAGAACTCCCCCAGCAGCTCTTCCAGCCGCAGGGCCTTGTCCAGGGCAATGCCGGTAAACTTGGCCCGCTGCTCCGGGGCCAGGCCGGGGTCGTCGTGGAGCAGGGTCAGATAGCCTACCACGGATGTAAGGGGGGTCTTGAGGTCGTGGGCCAGAAAGGCCACCAGATCCCCCCTGCGCTGCTCCGCCTCCTGGGCGGCCCGCTCCCGGGCGGCCAGCTGGCGGCGGATGGCGTTCAGGTCGTCCTGGATGGGGGAGAGCTCCCGGGGCAGAACCACCGGGTCCTCCCGCTCCTCCACCAGGCGGCGGGTGGCCGCCCGGATATCCTCCAGCCAGCGGGTAAACCGGCCCATGGCCAGATAGAAGGCGATGAGCATGAGCACCATGATGCAGACGGTGAGGATCTCCTGCTTGTTGTCCCGGATCAGGATCTGATAGAGGTGGGCGGCATCCTCCGGGCTTTGGCCGAAGAGGGTCTGGGCCGCCCACAGGAAGAACCGGGCGAAGGGGTCCTGAAGCACCCCGTCCACCACCACCTCCAGCAGGAAGATGCCGGCGGCTCCGGCAATGAGGGTGCCCACAATGACCACCAGCAGCATTTTCAGTTTGAGACGGGTGTATTTCCCCTTCACGCGGGCCCCTCCTTTTCCTGGGCGTGGCGGCGGGCGGCGGAGCGCTTGGCGAACCGGCCCACCGACCAGGCCCCGCCCAGCAGCAGCACCTCCAGGAAGGAGGCGAACCGCCACAGCACCATACCCACCGCCAGATGTTCCCCAAAAATGGGGCCCATGAACAGGTAGAAGCTGCCCTCCGCGCCGCCGGCATTGCCAGGCAGCATGATAATGCGGGAGAGCACCATCACCAGACACTGTACCATCACCAGCTCCCAAAAGGAGAAGCCGGTGAGTCCCAGCCCCCGATAGAGGAAGAAGGGGATGGAGAACAGGGCGGTAAGCTCCACGAACATCCCGGCGTACAGCCAGACCAGCAGCCGTTTGTTGCCCTGGAAGGCCCCCAGCTGCTGGCAGAATTCCTCCACCTTGTTCATGCCCTTGTCCACCATACCCTCCTTGGCCATCACCTTCCAGTGCCGGGACAGGAAGGTGAGGATGCGGCGGATGAGCCGCTGGATGGGGGCGGGACGGAGGGCGGTAAAGACCGCCAGGCCGCACAGGAAGAGGTAGAGGGCGATGAGCACCCCGGCCCCCGCCACGGCGGCACCCAGGCTGGCCTTTCGCCAGATCAGCTCATAGGCCAGGGCGGCCACGGCATAGCCGGTGTACACCATGGTGTTGGCCACCGCCTTCCAGGTGTAGATGGAGGCGGTGTAGGTGGCGGACATCCCGGCGTCGTACATCAGCTTGAGCTGGACGGGGGCTCCGGCGGGGCCCAGCTTGTAGTAAAATTCCCCGATATAGGCCGCGTCAAAGCAGCCGGTCAGCTTCATGGGGCAGCCGGCGGCCTTGCCCATGCCGTAGAACAGGATGGCGTCCACGCTCTCGCTGAAGGGGATGCACAGGGCGGCCAGCAGCAGCCAGCCGGGCTGTACCTGGGCCACCAGAGTTTGCAGGTCCATGGTGTGCTTTACATGGATGATGAGAGCAATGAGAATGATACCGCCGATGCTCAGGCCCGCGATGGAAAAGATGCGGTTGAACAGGGCGGCCTTACTGTGCTTTTTCGTAGTTTTCACTCCATTCTAATACGCCCGGCGCAGAGTGCCGCCGCAGGCGCAGCGGTAGCGCTCCGGGTGGGCCACCAGGGGGGAGCGGCGGGCGCGGGGGAACTGCCGGCCGCACTTGGTACACACCACCAGATGGCGGATGGGACGGATATCCTCCACCCCCAGCTGGTCACAGGTGCCGGTGCGGGAGATGGTATAGCCGTAGGCGGCGTTCATCTGCCCGGCGTAGGCCTTCCACCGGACGCCGTGGTCCCGGCAGCCGGGGCAGGTGTGGAGCACCTCGTGGGCCAGGGTCTGGAGGCAGGCCTCCTCCGGGGCCTCCAGCAGCCGCTGGGCCAGCTCGATGCGGTAGGTGCCGCCGGCCTGCCGGATGCAGCAGCCGAACCGGGTCACCGCCCGGCGGTTGAGGCGTACCTGGGGGAGAATATGGGGAGAGACCGGGATGCCCAGGGCCTTGGCCTGGGCGACCACCCGGGCCAGCAATGTATCTGCGTCGTGCATGGAACAGCCCTCTCTCTGGAAGAATCAGAATTGTAGACTTATATTGTACCACTGTTGGCGGGAAAAGTCACCACCGGCGCCTCGGCCTGGCCCATCTTATGATTTTATTACATTTTTTCCGCCGGCTTGACGAAAATACGGCCGGACCGGTATAATCGAGACAAAAGGAGGGATGGCTATGGAGGCCAACATTCTGGTGGTGGACGACGAGCCCGAGATCGCCGATCTGGTGGAGGTCTATTTGCAGAGCGAGGGCTGCACCGTCTACAAGTGCAACACCGGCACACAGGCCCTGGCGGTGGTGAACAGCCGGTCGGTGGACCTGGCCATCCTGGACGTGATGCTCCCCGACATCAGCGGCTTTACCCTGTGCGGAGAGATCCGCAAGGACCACCATTTCCCGGTGCTCATGCTCACCGCCAAGGCGGAGGATATGGACAAGATCACCGGACTCACCATCGGGGCGGACGACTACATCACCAAGCCCTTCAACCCCCTGGAGCTGATGGCCCGGGTAAAGGCCCAGCTGCGCCGCTACACCCGCTACAACGAGGCGGACAAGGGGGACAGCCGGGATATTCTGGATTTCAACGGCCTGGTCATCAACCGGGCCACCCATGAGTGCACCTTGTACGACAAGGAACTCAACCTTACCCCCATCGAGTTCGACATCCTGTGGATGCTGGCGGAAAACCGGGGGCAGGTCATCTCGGCCGAGCGGCTCTTTGAGAGCGTGTGGGGGGAGAAGTATCTGGACCGGAACAACACCGTTATGGTCCACATCCGCCGCCTGCGGGAGAAAATGGGCGAGCCATCCCGGAATCCCAGATTCATTAAAACCGTGTGGGGTGTAGGCTACAAGATCGACTAAAGCTCTCGTCTGAAATTTTTTGAAAAAATTGCGAAAAAGCTGTTGACAAAATGGGACACTTCGGATATACTATCTCTTGCCCTGTTCGTCCGGGTGCAAATGGCGGCATAGCTCAGGTGGCTAGAGCATACGGTTCATACCCGTAGTGTCCCCGGTTCAAATCCAGGTGCCGCTACCAGACCCAAAAGACGGCACGTGCCGTCTTTTGGGGTCCCTTTTCCGAGCGTTCGGCCCGCTTGGGCAACATGGCCCGTTGGTCAAGTGGTTAAGACACCGCCCTTTCACGGCGGTAACACGAGTTCGAGTCTCGTACGGGTCACCAATATGGAGGCGTAGCTCAGCCGGTAGAGCACTTGCTTCACACGCAAGGGGTCACAGATTCGAGTTCTGTCGTCTCCACCAACAAAAAAGACATCCGTTTGGATGTCTTTTTTTGTTTTGTTTGCAGAAGTCCGTCCGCTTGACAAAGCGGGGATGCTCATGCTATAAAAATAATATCATATGACTGACGGATAATGTGGAGCCTACCACATGGAGTATGATAGTAAAAAGCCGACCGTCTGGGCGAGAGAAGCCCGGACTGCCGGCTTTTCTTTATGCAAAAAAGGAGGTATGGTTCCCTATGACACAGGGGAGGGTCCACTCCCTGGAATCCATGGGGCTGGTGGACGGCCCCGGCATCCGCACGGTGGTCTTTTTGCAGGGCTGCGCCCTGCGCTGCCGCTACTGTCACAACCCGGATACCTGGGCTGTGGACGGCCCGGCGGAGACGGTTACCCCCCGGCAGCTGGTGGAGCGGCTGGTCCGCTTCAAGCCCTATTACGGCAGCACCGGCGGAGTCACCTTCTCCGGCGGGGAGCCCTTGCTCCAGCCGGAGTTCCTGGCCCAATGCCTGGCGCTGTGCCATGAGGCGGGCATCCACACCTGCCTGGACACGGCGGGGTGCGGTCTGGGGGAGTACGGGGCCATCCTGGCCCACACCGACCTGACCCTGCTGGACGTGAAGCACTACACCCCGGAAGGCTGGCGGCAGGTTACCGGCGGCCCCATGGCGGCCTTTGACCGCTTCCTGGAGCAGGCCCAGCAGGCCGCCGTCCCCCTCTGGGTTCGCCATGTGGTGGTGCCCGGCCTCACCGACGGGGAGCCCCACCTTGCCGGGCTGGAGGCCTATCTGAAGGGGCTCAGGCACATCCGGCGGGTGGAGCTGCTGCCCTACCACACCCTGGGAGTCCACAAGTACGCGTCCCTGGGTTTGCCCTATCCTTTGGAGGGGGTGCCTCCTATGGACGGGGCGATCCTGGAGCACTGGAATGAACGCCTGAATCGCACCTGCGTTCAGGACTGAGAAAAGGAGTCGTCATATGAGCATTGATGTAAATTGCACCGCCTGGCAGGGGTTTTGCACCGGCGAGTGGCGGCATTTGGTGAACGTCCGTAATTTCATTCAGAAGAATTACACTCCGTATTCGGGAAATGGGGATTTTCTGGCCCCTGTTTCCACAAAAACGGCGGCAGTGTGGAAAAAAGCCGAGGCCCTCATCATCGAGGAGGTGAAGAAGGGCATCATCGATGTGGAGACAAACGCCGTCTCCGGCATCGACAACTTCGCCCCCGGCTACATCGATCAGGAGAACGAGGTCATTGTGGGCCTCCAGACCGACGCCCCCCTCAAGCGCATCGTCAACCCCTTCGGCGGCATCCGCAACGCCACCTCCGCCCTGGAGCAGTACGGCTACCAGCTCAACCCGGAGATCGAGCGCCACTTCCGCCTCTACCGCAAGACCCACAACGAGGGTGTGTTTGACGCCTACCCCAAGCGCACCCGCCTGGCCCGAACGGCGGGCCTGCTCACCGGCCTGCCCGACGCCTATGGCCGGGGCCGCATCGTGGGCGACTACCGCCGGGTGCCTCTGTACGGTACCGGCTTCCTCATCGAGGAGAAGCAGGCCGACCTGGACCGCATCGACGGCCCCATGACCGATGAGCGCATCCGCCTGCGGGAGGAGGTCCAGATGCAGATCCGTGCCCTGGAGCAAATGGCCTCCATGGCCGCCAAGTACGGCTGCGACATCACCCGCCCGGCGGAGAACGCCCATGAGGCGGTACAGAACCTGTATATGGCCTACCTGGCGGGCATCAAGGAGAACAACGGCGCCGCCACCTCTCTGGGCCGGGTGTCCACCTTCCTGGATATCTACATCCAGCGGGACCTGGATAACGGCGTGCTGGACGAGCAGGGGGCCCAGGAGCTTATCGACCAGTTCGTCATCAAGCTGCGGCTGGTGCGCCACCTGCGTACCCCGGAGTACAACGAGCTCTTCGGCGGCGACCCCACCTGGGTCACCGAGTCCATCGGCGGCATGGGAGTGGACGGCCGCACCCTGGTGACGAAGAACTCCTTCCGGATGCTCCACACCCTCACCAACCTGGGCACCGCCCCCGAGCCCAACCTGACGGTGCTGTGGAGCCCCCATCTGCCCCAGGGCTTCAAGGACTACTGCGCCAAAATGAGCATCGACACCGACTCCATCCAGTATGAGAGCGACGAGCTTATGCGGCCCATGTACGGCGACGACTACTGCATCGCCTGCTGTGTCTCCGCCATGGCGGTGGGCAAGCAGATGCAGTTCTTCGGGGCCCGGGCCAACCTGGCCAAGAGCCTGCTGTACGCCATCAACGGCGGCGTGGACGAGAAGAAGGGCATCAAAGTGGTGCCCGATATCCAGCTGGACACCGACGAGGTGCTGGACTACCCCAAGGTGCTGGGCAACTACAAAAAGGTGCTGTCCTACGTGGCGGAGCTCTATGTGGACACCATCAACATCATCCACTATATGCACGACAAATACGCCTACGAGAGCAGCCAGATGGCCCTCCACGACACCCTGGCGGAGCGGCTGGCCGCCTTCGGCGTGGCGGGACTGTCCATTGCAGCCGACTCCCTGTCGGCCATCAAGTTCGCCAAGGTGCGCCCCATCCGCAATGAGAAGGGCATCGCCGTGGACTTCGAAGTGGAGGGAGACTTCCCCAAGTACGGCAACGACGACGACCGGGTGGACGACATTGCGGTGGAGCTGGTGTCCTACTTCTCCGCCGAGCTGAAAAAGCACCCCCTGTACCGGAACGCCATCCACACCCTGTCTGCCCTCACCATCACATCCAACGTGATGTACGGCAAAAAGACGGGTGCCACCCCCGATGGCCGGAAGGCGGGGGAGCCCTTTGCCCCCGGCGCCAACCCTATGCACGGCCGGGACAAGAGCGGCGCTCTGGCCTCCCTCAACTCGGTGGCCAAGATCCCCTACCGGGCGGTGTGCCAGGACGGCGTGTCCAACACCTTCTCCATAGTGCCCTCCGCCCTGGGCAAGAGCCAGGGGGAGCGGGTGGACAACCTGGTGCATATTCTGGACGGCTATTTCCTCCAGGGAGCCCACCACCTGAACGTCAACGTCATGAACCGGCAGCTGCTGGTGGACGCCATGGAGCATCCCGAACAGTACCCCACCCTCACCATCCGGGTGTCGGGCTACGCGGTGAATTTCTCCCGCCTGAGCCGGGAGCAGCAGCTGGAGGTCATCAAGCGCACCTTCCACGAGCAGATGTAAAAGGTCATAAAAAAACCGCCCTGCTTCGGCAGGGCGGTTTTTCGTTCATTAGAAGTACTTCTTGATGCCTTCGGTGGCCAGAGACTCGTCAGCGCTGATGGTGACGGTGAACTTGATATTGTTCTTCTCGGAGAAGCTGTTCAGCCAATCCAGGAACTCCTCAACCGCGTGGTCGGTGACGTCGGCGGTCACAATTTTGGTCAGGCTGTCGATGAACACATGGGTAATATCGTAGTTGCCGGCATAGAGGCCGCTGATGAAGCCCTTCATAAAGTCGAAGTTGCAGACATCAAAGTGGCTGGCCTCAACCAGGCGAATCTTATAGTGAATGTCATAGGTCAGCTTGGGGCCGCGCTCAATGCAAACGACGTTGCCATTCTCGCTGTGAACAGCGGAGTTAATGAGCTCGATCATCTGCTTGGTCTTACCGGTGCCCTTGACCCCCATGATCACTCTCACCATAACTATCACTCCTTCTTAGTCCGCCGGGACCACCCCGGCCTGGTGCATTTATGTTACCATTTTTACCGTGGGATTGCAACTGATTTGCTCAAGTTCACAAAAAATTCCCACGGTTGGCGTTCCAGGTTGTGACAACCTGGCCGTCACATTTAGCCCAGCCGGGCTTCCAACTCGGCCTTCTTGTCCTCGTAGCCGGGTTTGCCCAGCAGGGCGTACATATTGTTCTTATAGGCCGCCCCACGGAACTACAGTTCCGTGGGGACCCCAAAGATTTGATCTGCTCGGGCGGAATAAATCCGCCCGGCATCAAGGTTTTGCCTGCGGCAAAACGCTTGTTGTGGAGGCCTTACAGTCTGGCTTCCAACTCAGCTTTTTTATCTTCGTAGCCGGGTTTACCCAGCAGGGCGTACATATTATTCTTGTAGGCCTCCACGCCGGGCTGGTTGAAGGGGTTGATGTCCATCAGGTAGCCGGTAAGGCCGCAGACGTACTCAAAGAAGTAGATCAGCGCGCCCACGCTCTTGGCGCAGCGGCCGGGAGCGGTGACCATCAGGTTGGGCACGCCGCCGTCCACATGGGCCAGCAGGGTGCCCCGCATGGCCTGCTCAGCCACGAAGGACAGGTCCTTGCCCGCCAGGAAGTTGAGCCCGTCCACGTTATCGGGATCGTGGGGGATGGTGATGGCGGGGCCGTTACTATTCTCAAAACGCACCACGGTCTCCAGCATGAGGCGCTCGCCCTGCTGGATGTACTGGCCCATGGAGTGCAGGTCGGCGGTGAACTCCACGCTGGCGGGGAACAGGCCCTTGCCGTCCTTGCCCTCGCTCTCGCCGAAGAGCTGCTTCCACCACTCGCCGAAGAACCGGAAGGAGGGCTCATAGCCCACCAGGATATCCACCTTCTTGCCGCCGGTGTACAGGGCGTGGCGGGCGGCAGCGTGCTGCCAGGCGGGGTTGGCCTCACCGGGCACAGCCAGGGTCTCCATCTCCTCCCGGGCGCCCTCCATCAGGGCAGCAATGTCCACACCGGCGCAGGCGATGGGCAGCAGGCCCACGGCGGTGAGCACGCTGTAGCGGCCGCCGATGGCGTCGGGCACCACGAACTCCTCATAGCCCTCGGCGTCGGCCAGACCCTTCAGGGCACCCTTGTGGGCGTCGGTGGTGGCGTAGATGCGCTTGCGGGCCTCCTCCTTGCCGTACTTCTCCTCCAGCAGATTCTTGAAGATACGGAAGGCCACGGCGGGCTCGGTGGTGGTGCCAGACTTGGAGATCACGTTGATGGACCAGTCCTTATCCTTGATGAGGTCCATCACCTCCAGCATGGCGTCGGTGGACAGGCCGTTGCCGGCGAAGTAGATGGCGGGGCCGTCCTTGTGGGTCAGGTTGAAGTTGGGAGAGTTGACCAGCTCCACCACCGCCCGGGCGCCCAGATAGGAGCCGCCGATGCCGATGACCACCAGGGCCTGGGAGGTAGCGCGGATGCGCTCCGCCGCCGCCTGGATGCGGGCAAACTCTTCTTTATCATAGTCCCGGGGCAGGTGGACCCAGCCGGTAAAGTCGCCGCCGGCGCCGCTGCCGGTCTCCAGCTTCTGCCGGGCGCTCTCCAGCGCCTCCAGACGGCTGGTGAGCCAAGTGTCGGGCAGGAAAGAACGGGCGTTGGAGGTGTCGATTTGAATCATGGTGACGTCACTCCTTTTATGTTTCACAAAGCCAGAATCGGCTGATGCCTCTATCATACACCCGGGGACCGGCTTTGACCAGAGGAAAAAGCCAATTCCCGGAAAAACCTTTAGGCCTTACGGACCCAGATGGTGTTGTCGTTCATGGTGGTGGCCTCGCCCCAGTCGGACAGGCGGTCGTGGGTCAGGCAGTTGACGGTGTTCTCGCCGGGATAGACGCCCTCGGCCACCACCGTCATGGGAGCCACCGCCCGGTCCAGAGCCAGGGTGCAGGTCATCTCGCCCAGCTTGTTATAGCACACCACCTGCTCCCCCTGGACCAGGCCCAGACGGGCGGCGTCCTCGCTGTTCATACGCACCGTCATTTCCCCCCGCAGGTCCCGCAGGGTGGAGGACTCATTGAAGGAGGAGTTGAGGGTGTGGACCGCCGGGGCGCAGATCAGGTGGAAGGGGTCGGAGCCGCCGTGGGGCGGGAACCAGCCGATGATAGGATCGTCCAGATGGACCTTGCCATCCTCGGTCTGAATGGGCAGGGGGAAGGGGGATTCCAGCACCACCGGCTCCCCGGCAAGTACCTTGTCCTTCTCCTCCCGGGAGAGGGCCCAGCTGTCCTCCACCATCTGGCGGCACAGCTCCTCCGCGGTGCGGCCCTGGAAGGGATCGTCCAGGCCCATGGCGGCGGAGAGCAGGGTAAACACCTCAAGGTTGCTCTTGACCTCACCGGGGGCGGGAACCACCGCCGGGGCGTACTGGATCTGCCGGTACCCGTAGGGGGTGTACAGGTCGGTCTGTTCCACCATGTAGGGGGCGGGCAGGATGATGTCGGCGTATTTGGCGGTGTCGGTCATGTACCGCTCATGGACCACGGTAAACAGGTCCTCCCGGGCCAGGCCCCGGCGGACGGCGTTCTGGTCGGAGGTCACTGTGGCCGGGTTGGCGTGGTAGACGTACAGGCTGTGGATGGGGGTGGAGAGTCCCTTGCCCTCCAGGGCCCGGCCCAGCTGGTTGATGTTGATCATCTGGGTGTTTGGCCCGGCCAGGTCGGGACGCTTGACGGTGGACTTGTCCACCAGATCGGGGGAGGAGCACACGCCATAGGTGCCACCGCCCTTCTTGGCCCAGGCGCCCACAGCGGCGGGCAGAGCGGTGATGGCCCGGGTGGCCTCGCCGCCGTTGCCCGAGCGGGAGAAGCCGCTGCCCAGCACGATGCAGGGGGCCTTGGCTCTGCCGTAGGCCCGGGCCAGGTCCCGGATCACATCGGGGGCCTGACCGATGAGACACTGGGTCTCCTCCGGGTCCCACACATCCAGAGTAGCCCGAAACTCCTCCCACCCGGCGGCGTGCTCAGCCAGCCATGCCTCGTCGGTGAGTCCCTCCTGGTCCAGCACCTGGAGCATGGACAGGGCCAGGGCGCCGTCGCTGCCCGGCTGGATCAGAATGGTCTGGTCGGCCAGCTCGGCGGAAGCGTTTTCGTATACATCAATAAGGATGATTTTGGCCCCGTTGGCCTTGGCCTTCCGCAGGATGGGGGCCAGGTGGGCCCGGGTAGCGGGGATATTGGTGGACCACAGCAGGATCAGGTCACTGTGCTCCACATCCCAGGGGGCCAGGTCGCAGGAGCCCCCCATCACCTTCTGCCAGCCGGTGGACTTGGCGGTGCTGCACAGGGTGCGCTTGAGGCGGCTGGCGCCCAGGGCGTGGAAGAAGCCCTCTCCGCAGTTGCGGTGGACCACGCCCATGGTGCCGGCGTAGGAGTAGGGCAGAATGGTCTCCGCTCCGTACTGGGCGATCAGATCTTTCCAGCGGGATGTGATTTCTCCGATGGCCCGATTCCAGGAGATGGGCTCAAACTCCCCGGCCCCCTTGGCGCCGGTGCGGCGGAGGGGAGTGAGGATACGCTCAGGGCTGTTGATGGCCTCCGGCAGATTGCGCATCTTGGCGCACACCCAGCCGTCGGTGAAGGGGTTGGCCGGATCACCGGTGATGGAGGTGACGGTATTGCCCTCGGTCTCTACCAGCAGAGAGCAGCCCTCAGGGCAATCATAGGGACAGGCAGAACGACAAGTGGACATGATGATAACCTCCTTTTGAAAAAGACCGCCCGTGGGCGGCCTTTTGCGAGCAAAACAGGAATCATTTGCGTAGGGGCCGACGCCCACATCGGCCCGGTACCTTAGTTTTTGAGGCTCTGCATGGGAGCGGGGATGCGGCCGCCCCGGGCCACAAAGGCCTCAGCGCTCTCGGAGTGGACGGGCATAACGGGAGCGGAGCCCAGCAGGCCGCCGAACTCCACGGTGTCGCCCACCACCTTGCCGGGGGCGGGGATAATGCGGACGGCGGTGGTCTTGGAGTTGACCATGCCGATGGCGGCCTCGTCGGCGATGATGGCGGAGATGGTGGCGGCGGAGGTGTCGCCGGGGACCGCGATCATGTCCAGACCCACGGAGCACACGCAGGTCATGGCCTCCAGCTTGTCCAGGTGGAGGGTGCCGGCACGGGCGGCGGCGATCATACCCTCGTCCTCACTGACGGGGATGAAGGCGCCGGACAGGCCGCCCACATGGGAGGAGGCCATGACGCCGCCTTTCTTCACCGCGTCGTTCAGAAGGGCCAGGGCGGCGGTGGTGCCGTGGGTGCCGCAGGTCTCCAGACCCATCTCCTCCAGGATGCGGGCCACCGAGTCGCCGATGGCGGGGGTGGGGGCCAGGGACAGGTCCACAATGCCGAAGGGCACCCCCAGACGGCGGCTGGCCTCCTGGGCCACCAGCTGACCCATACGGGTCACCCGGAAGGCGGTCTTTTTGATGGTCTCGGCCACCACGTCAAAGGGCTGACCCTTCACGTCCTTCAGTGCGTGGTGCACCACGCCGGGGCCGGACACGCCCACGTTGATGATGCAGTCGGGCTCGCCCACACCGTGGAAGGCGCCGGCCATGAAGGGGTTGTCCTCCACGGCGTTGCAGAACACCACCAGCTTGGCGCAGCCGAAGCCCCCCTTGTCGGCGGTGAGCTGGGCGCACTCCTTGATGGTGCGGCCCATGACGCCCACGGCGTTCATGTTGATGCCCGCCTTGGTGGAGCCCACGTTGACGCTGGCGCACACCAGATCGGTGCGGGCCAGGGCCTCAGGGATGGCGGCGATGAGCTTCCGGTCGGCCTTGGTGGCACCCTTCTGCACCAGGGCGGAGAAGCCGCCGATGAAGTTGACGCCCACCGCCTTGGCGGCGCTGTCCAGGGCCACGGCAAAGGGCACGTAGCTGTTGGTCTCGGAGGCACCGGCCACCAGGGCCATAGGAGTCACCGAAATGCGCTTGTTGACAATGGGAATACCGAACTCCCGCTCAATGGCCTCGCCGGTGGCCACCAGATGCTCGGCCTGGCGGGTGATCTTGTCGTAGATCTTGCGGCAGGCGGCGTTGGGATCGGAGTCGGCGCAGTCCAGCAGAGAGATGCCCATGGTAATGGTACGCACATCCAGATGCTGCTGGTCAATCATGTGGATGGTGTCAAAAATTTCGTTGGTATTGATCATAACGCTTTACCCTCAAATTCTGTGCATGGCGTTGAAGATGTCCTCCCGCTGGGCGCGGATGGACAGGTCACGGTCCTTGCCCTCCTGCTCCATCAGGGCGGCCAGATCGGCAAAGGGCATATCGCAGTTGCCGGCGTCCACCAGCATGACCATGGTGAAGTAGTCCTGGAGGATGGTCTGGCTGATATCCAGAATATTGACGTTGTGCTGGGCCAGCAGGGCGCAAACGGCGGACATGATGCCCACACGGTCCTTGCCCAGAACGGTGACAATGGCTCTCATACTTGATAACTCCTTTATTTCTTCTGTCTCTATGAAAACGGCGCCGGTCATTCCCGGCCCATCTCATCCAAAGTCATGCCGAAGGCGGGGAGGAAATGCTCCAGAAAGTAGTCCACCTCGGGCAGGTTATAGCCTTTCAGCGCATCCAGCGTCTGACGGGCGGCCTGCTGGAACTCGCTGTTGCCCGCCTTCAGCTCCTCCAGGCACTTGATGTGGGCGGACAGCTTGTCCGCGGCCTTCACCAGGGCCTTGGTATCCGGGTCATAGTCCTCCCGCAGCAGGGGGGAGAAGGCGGGGCGCAGCTGCTCCGGCAGCATGGCCAGCAGCTTGCCGGCGGAAAATTCCTCCACCTTTTTGTAGGCGTCCCGGATCTCCGGGTCGTAGTACTTGATGGGGGTGGGCAGGTCGCCGGTGAGGATCTCAGGGGCGTCATGGTACAGGGCGGCCATGGCGGCCAGACCGGGATCGGCCTCTCTCCCGAACACATCCCGCCGGATCACCGCCAGGGCGTGGGCGAGCACCGCCACCATGTGGGAGTGCTCCTGAATATTCTCCTGGAAGGTATTGCGCATGAGCCCCCAGCGGTTGATATACCGCATCCGGGACAAATAGGCAAAAAAAGGATGTTGATCCACAAAAAATGCCTCCCATCCGTCGAAACAAGTTATTTTACCATAAAAGTAGGGCGGTGTAAACGGCAGGCGGTTAAACTTCCTGTCCCAAAACAGGAACAAGGGCCGGAAAAAATGAACAGGAAAAATGATGCAAAATTTCCCGTTACAGGGCGAGTTGTGCTATACTGGTATCACATAGAGCCGCACTGTCGATTTGGTGCGGATGCAGGAGAAGGAGGAACACACATGGCTAGCAGGAAACGACGGTTTGTGAGCATTTTGGCAGCCCTGGCGCTGTTGCTGGGCTTGCTGCCCGCTGCCTCTGCCTCGGCGGAGGGCGGCGGCTCCTACAGTTCTTCGATTCAGTGGAGTTTCAGCGGGGATACGCTGAAGCTCACCGGTACCGGGCCCATGCTGTACGGTACCACCACACCGTGGGACAAGTATAAGTCGGACATCCGCCGGGTGGAGGTGGGCTATGGCATCACCACCCTGTGCAGCAATGCCTTTGCCGGCTGTACCAGACTGACGGATGTGGAACTGCCCGGCTCTCTCCAGAACATCGGCGACAACGCCTTTGCCGACTGTACAGCCCTGACCTCCATCGAATTTCCCAAATCCCTGGAGTTGATCGGCAACGGGGCCTTCCGCAGCAGCGGCCTGACCTCGGTGGAGTTCCCCGGCTCGGTGGACTTCCTCTATAGCGAGGCCTTTGCCTACTGCGACGGACTGACGGAGGTGGAGCTGCCCGACACCATCCATACCATCAATGGCCAGGTGTTTTACGGCTGCGCCAACCTGACCACTGTTGATCTGCCCGCCATCTCGGTGATGGGAGAGTATGTCTTTGGGGAATGCCCCAAGCTGAAAACCGTGTACTGGCCGGAGTATATGAGCGCCAGCTACAACTATTTTAACGGCTGCAACCCTCTGACGGTCTATTATGAGGGCAGCCGTGAGGAGTGGGAAGGCATCGCCCAATGGAAGGGACAGCTGGTGCCCGCGGGGTCCACCATCTACTACGGCAGCGGAGGCTCGGGCACCGAGACCCCCACTCCGGAGCCCACGGTGACGCCCAAGCCTACGGTGACACCGACGCCTACCCCCACGCCCACACC
>NZ_NFIL01000026.1:0-41830 GCF_002161755.1 Flavonifractor sp. An4
GTGCAGTTGGCAGACCGCACTCCTATTATAGCAAAGGGAGTTTTTTTATCTTTTTCATCGCCTTAGGCTTTTTTGAACCACTCGCCTAGCGAGTGGTTTTCTTTATACAAAAAAGGGCGGCCCGAAAGGTGTCTCCCGATAAGAAAACATCGTGGGGCAAGAGAGAAACGGTATAGCTTCGGCTATGCCGTTTTTCTCATTCTTGCCTTGATGAAGTGACTTTGGATACTTCCAGGGCTCCAATGCCCTTATAGTAGATGTCAATTTCCTGGGTGCGCTTCTTGCCCTTCGGATCGCTGGCAGCATGGACAACGATCTTCTCGACAAACTCATGCAAGATACATGGGGTCAATTCGGGAATTTCCGTATACCGTTCTACAACGGAGAGAAACCTTTCCACATTGGCACTTTTTTGTTCCTCTGCTTCGATTTCACCACGGAGGACAGCCGCTAACTCTTGAAGCTGATGCTGTTCTTTCTCGTAGTCAGCGGAGAGCTTTTGGAAACGCTCGTCAGAAAGTTTTCCCGAAATGGTATCTTCATAGAGCCGCTTGAAAATGGTGTCCAGTTCTGCGATCCGCTTTTCAGCATCAGCCAATGTTTTCTTCCGCTTTGCCAAACCTCGGTTACGTTGGTGCATATCCGCATCCATAACCATCTTTACAAAATCGTCTTTGCGCTGTGATGCAAAGGAAACAATTTCACGCAGATTTTGCAGAACCAATTCCTCCAGGATAACAGTTCGGATGGAATGTGTCTGCCCGCATACGTCACGGCTTTTCCGATAGCCCGAACACAGGTAATATTCCTGATCGCGCCGGAAATTGGTTGCTCTGCATTGATACATGATGGAGCCGCAGTCGGCGCAGAACATCATGCCGGAGAACATCCCCATTTCTCCCATCTTTGTGGGTCGGCGCCGCGTCTGCCTTGCAAGCCTTGCTGCATCGGCAATCGCCTCTGTCCAGATGGCTTCATGGGTATTCTCAAAAATCTTCCACTCGGTTTCTGGATTGAGAAGGGTCTTTTTGCTCTTGTAGGATTTTTTGCGGGTTTTGAAATTAACTGTGTGCCCCAGGTATTCACGCCAGCGGTCCATGATGTCGGCAATCGTAGAAGAATCCCAGGCATAAGGAGAACCTTTCTTTGTGACATTGGTCGTCCTGCCTTTACTCTCATAGTAAGCAGCCGGAGTAAGGATTTTTCTTTCCGTCAGCTTTCTTGCGATCTGCGAGGGTCCCAATCCGTCCATGATATAAAGACCGATTTCATAAACCACCTGGGCCGCTTCTTCATCCTTCACCCATTGCTTTTTATCATCAGACGATTTCATGTATCCATACGGAGGCATGGTAGCCAAATGCTCCCCCGCATTGCCTTTCACTTTCATAACGGCACGGATTTTTTTGCTGGTGTCTTTGGCGTACCATTCATTGATGATATTGCGGAAGGGCGTAAACTCGTTGTCGCCCTGAGTGCTGTCTACACCATCATTCACCGCAATAAAGTGAATATCATGTTCGGGAAACATGATCTCCGTATACATGCCGACTTGCAGATAATCACGTCCGAAACGCGACATATCCTTGATGATGACCCTCTTGACAAGGCCAGCCTCAATGTCTGCAATCATCTGCTGAAAGCCTGGGCGGTTGAAGGTCGTACCTGAGATGCCATCATCAACATAGAATTTGAAATTGCTGTATCCATGCTCACGGGCATACTTTTCCAGGATTTTTTTCTGGTTTACAATACTATTGCTGTCACCCTGCAATTCATCGTCACGGGATAAGCGACAATACAAAGCCGTAAGTTCTTCGGAGCTCATAGCCGTGTAAGGGAATTGAAGCGCGGCAGCGGTGTTTGACTGATAATACATAAATACCTCCTATCTGGCAGTCAAACACGATATTGAAGTCCAACTTCATTATACCGCGCTTTCTTTTCCCTGTCTGCCTGTTAGGAGGTTTTCAAGTCACAGTTTCTTTCTGAACATCGGCTTTTATCAGGTTCTCCAGTTTGGAGGCAATCGTCTGATTTCCCTTTTGAGGGAAAAAGGAATTGACGATAAAGGTTGTGTTGCCGATCTTCTTTTTGCTCCGCATAGGCGGGGCATATTTATTTTCAGATTGAATTTTCTGCATAATAAGGCCCCTTTCATGCCATTACATAAAAACCATAAAAGAGGCAGAAAACGGATGGCTGCTGGCCGCAGCTCCACGGGAATCTCACCCCGGCCCATGCTGATGGGTGCGCCGCGCAATGCTTTGAGGGCGTTCAACGCGGGAGTCTCATTATCCTGTCTGTGCATCCTCGCCCACAAGCTGCCACACCTGTTTCGCGGCCTGGTTTTGTCGCTCACCTGTTTGGTAGGGGTCCCGTCCTGCGGACTTGCAACAGGGTCATGGCGCACCGGCCGACCGGCTCCACACAACAGATCGTATCCGTCTGCCTTATGCTGCCCGAAGGCTTTCTTTGTCAAGGTACAAATGAGCAGATTTGCGCCAAGCGGAAAGGGGGACGCTTGCGTTACTTTTCTGCCCTAAAGGATAGGACAGCCCGCATGAGCTTTGCTTGCAGCCGTTCCCGTAAATCCTCGTCTATACCGTAATAGTTGTTGCCGCGCTCGTCGCGGATTTTTCGGATAGACAGGTGGGCTATGTAGCTTTGGTAGTGCTGCATGACAATGCTCATGGCTTCCGGGTCGCCCTTTGTGGCGGCTAAAATGACCGGGTAGGGCAATAAGCCGCGCTCGTCGGTGTTACAATTCGTCCCATTCATCGGCGCGTTCCTCCAAGTATCGTTTTAGCAGTTCAAAAGAGCTTGTCCGGCGGTACTGTACTGTGCTGCGGGGTACTTTCATCAACTCCGCAATCTCAACATCTGTCATGTCGAAAAAGTAGTACAGCAATATGGCTTGACGTTTTTCGTTCGGCAGGGTGTGCAGAGCTTCGGCAAGCAGTTTTGCGGTGATCTTCAAACCGCCCGCGTAAAAGGCTTCTTCGTCCTCGTTTACAAAATATCTGTCAACGGTATAAAGCTGCTTTTCTTCGTGCGGGGTAAGGTCTGCAAAGCTCACTTCGTGCTGCTTGCGGCTTTTGCGTTCCCTGCAGGCGTCGATCAGTTCGTTGCGTAACGTGCGTTTGCAGTACGCATTAAACTCACATCTTGTCTGCCATTCAAACCGAGCAGGGTAATCCATGTTCTCACCCCCTCTCGTTCCCGGGGGCGGGTTATTTATCCCCTTTCGGCTGCCTTCCACGGACGTACCGTGTTTGTGCCAAATGGAAAAGCAAAGTTTTTGAAAAAACTTTTGAGAAATGCAAAATGCGCCCGTCCGCAAAACGCGGACGGGCGCAAAAGAAATGTACGAAGTATTCAGGTGTATTAACAGTTCATATTCATAGCCGGAATATCCCGCTGGCGGGGCATAGCTTTTTTTGACCGCAAAGTATTAGGCGGGTTGTTACAAATAAAAATGGACACGGCGATACCTCCCAGATACCGCCGTATCCTCAAAAAAGGGCGACTTTAACACACCCCCGCAACCTAATTTTTTCAAAAAGGAAAACGGCGGCTTTGATTGATTATTCAAAACCGCCGCTTTCCGGTCTGCAACCGTACACAGACTAATAGCAGCGGTTAGATTTTTCCGCTTAACCAGCAATCGTACAGCGCAAGCAGTTGTCAAAAAAAAAAGAGCCGATAACCGCATTTTGATCAGCGTGTTATCGGCTCTGCGTCTGTGCGTCTGGCTCTTTGATAACTGTTGTATTCAGTCGTTTTACATTGATTAGCGTTTCTTGCCTACATTTAGGGCAATACAGAGGGAAGTTTATAAGTTCTGTATCTCCTCGTACTTTTATTCGTGTCTTGTTTTTGCAAACAGGACACAGCAACCATATGTTCTCCATGTTCTGCCCTCTAATTTACTGCTTTTGTGAAAAGTTCGAGAAAAATACTTGTTTCTTCTGTATTAAGTTGCTGTAACAAGTTTTCAAATATCGACTTTTCAATTTCACGATGTTCCGTCTGGGCTTGTGCTCCCCATTCTGTTAGTTCTAAATTGTAGGCGCGTTTGTCGCTATCGCTTTGACTTCTCCGCAAATATCCTTTCGCTTCAAGTCTTTTCACCGCACTTGTTAATGTACTTTTAGGCAACCCCAATAGTTCACTAACTTTTTTCATCATACAATTTGGATTGCGTTCGACAGTTTCCAAAATGCTTAATTCTATCATGGAGATACTAAGTATTGCTGGATATTTTCCACTGTACATTTCGCTTTTCATACGCATACCAACTATATGCCAAAGCTCGTTTAGAGCCTGAACTTTATCCATTGACATTCACCTCTCTATATGGTACGATAATCGTACTATAATAATACGATTATCGTACTACATTGTCAAGAGGAGATGAAATATTTTTATGGATTTCCAAGTTATTAGAGCAACAAAAGAATTTGCGTTTGATATGGGGTATGTTCATTCCTGCTCATGGCAAGAAGCATATACAGGAATAATACCAGATGAAATAATTAAAACTTTTACACCAGAAAATCGAGCAAAGATTTTTTTGGACGTACTGAAAAATCCTTTAGAGGAGTATTATTTATTCAAAGTCGATGATCGTCCAGCAGGAATTGCGTCATTAGCTAAATCACACGAGAAGAATATGCCCGATTATATTGGAGAGATATATTCAATTTATTTTCACCCGGATTTTTGGGGAACCGAAACCACACAAAAAGGATTTCAATTTTGCATAAACAGATTAAAAGATTTAGGTTTTTCCGAAATTACAATATGGGTATTAAATAATAATCTTCGAGCAAAAAGATTTTATGAAAGAAATGGATTTAAGTTAGATGGTAATTCTAAAGAAATTGAAATTGGAGTAAAACTACTTGAAGTTCGATATTCTAAAAGAATACTCTAATCATTAACAGCCGGACTAACTACCCGGCTGTTATTTTTTTCTTATTATTTTTCAATTCATCCTATGATTTTTCTCTTGAATACAAGGAATTATTTAAGCTAATTATATGAATTATATAGACATATCCAAAAAGAAAGGTGAACAGTAGAATGTAATAGGGTGAATGAATAATGGCAAAAAGACCTGTACCATTGTACGATTTTACACTTGCCTCCGTCCATCACCGCGATTTCGTCCTGGGTCATCAGCTCTTTGCCACAATGTCAAGTGATGAATTCAAAAAAGGCAGACGCTATCAAAGAAATTCATCTTCAATAGTGTCTGCCTTTTTGTGCAATATGTACTCTATATGAATTTTTTGTAAGGTATAAACGTAAGGATTTTAATTGTTAGCAGCAGCTAAAACCCTTATACTTTAATGTATGAATCGCGGATTTTTTTGAAAGTCGAAAAGCGCATCAGATATAAATTGCCACGACTTCGTGTCATTGCAACATATAGCCTGTTAAGGGTTACAACAGAGATACGGTTTGTTGAAAAACTGTCATCAGCCAATTTTTCAAAATCATCTGTTAAAATTACACAAGCCGCATCTACAGTATCTCCTTTAGAGTACGACCAATTCATTGCCCTGAACGTGTAACGTGACGCACCTTTGTAGACCAATTTTATAATAGACGGATCTTCGAGTACGCGTGACGCATTTTCATCTACCCAAATTACCGATCCGGGATTTGTACCGAAAGACATAATTTCGATGCCAAGTTTGTTGCTTACATATTCACACACTTCTGTAGAGCAACGTCTGGATTTATCCAGAGTGGTTATGTCCACTTCAAATCCCGCACGTTCCAACTCACCGATAAATTCATCATAGCTGACATCTACAGACTTTTTCTTAAAGGGTCTTCCAGAATTATTAGTTGCCGAAACGGAGTGCTGATAATAATCACCGACAAGTACAACATCGTTCAGTTGTTTCGCCAATGCTATAATCAAATCATAGTCATGCTCCCGAAAATCCTGAAACTCATCTATCAGCACACAGTCATAAAACATATTCAGTCTTGCTGCCACTCTCTTTATAAGTGACTCTCGCTTTTTCTTCACCTGTAAGGCCAGTTCCGATAAAGTAGCACAGTAATACTGTTTTCTGTCCGTAATATAGTGTGCAAGTTGATCTTTGGGCTCATAAAGCGGATTCGCAATGGATTTTCCTGTTTTAGTTTTTATTCTTTGAGGCGGAGGGTCTATCATACAAATTCCACAGCTAACAAACCCAGGCTGTCCAAAATGCTCCCCTATGCTCGGTTCATAAGGAAGTATCAATTCATGATAAACAAATGAATCAAATGTTGCCACAGTTGTTAACTCCGGCATACACTTGTAAGCATCATAAAGCTCTTTTTGGATGTTGTGAATATTTTCGTGAGTGAAAGCCAATATGAGATTTCGCTTTTGGGGATCTATCTCATGGCAAATGTGATAGGTTTTCCCCGCACCAGCTACTGCCAAAATTACTCGCTTAGCCATCCGATTGCATCCTTTATATACTGCGGCACCACAAATGTGGTATTCGAGGTTAGCATCTGATAGGCAACATCAACCTTATGGTTTAACATTTTTCCTAATACAGCGCCATAATCTTTACCATGAAATTTATACTCTGCTCCTGCCTGAACAGTAATCATTTCATCCAAAGCATCTTTATTTACTTTATAAATACAGGCTTCCCATGTCCACTCATCTGTCGTAGCCCCCATAAAAATATGTTGCAAATTATTGGATCGATTAAAGGCATTAGCTTCCTCAATTCTGAAAGGTTCTTCGTCATTATCGGTAATAACTGCAATTCTTTTATCGGTAGCTTTTGCAATCTCAAGGTATCGCTTATAAGAAATACCATTGCAAGAAATTATAGAAACACTATCTTTTTCAATAGCACGTCCGGTGATTTGTTCGTAGAACATAGGGAGAAGGAGAAATTCTGTCGCCCCTTCAACAAGAAAAACCTTTTTGGACAGCAGTAATTGTAAAAAGGCATTATCATCTGCTCGCACAAAGAATTTTGCTACATCTTCATCTACATTTGCCAGTGTCTTAACACCATCTGAAGTGATCCACAAAACATTATTTAGATTTAACCGACTGGCAATCATATTGTTATGAGTGGCTAAAATTATCTGCGAATTGTCCTGCTGGCCAGAAATTTCCTGAAGCATTTTTTGCAAGGTCGAAAAGCTAAGATGATTCTCTGGCTCCTCCATCAGAATGACATCTAAACCGCTCGTTCTGGATAGAGCAATTTGCGTCTTAATAAGGCTCTCCATTCCGCTACCACGATTTTCTAAGGCAATAGAGTCCTCATACACAGAAAGAATAGTTTCCAAGACGACCTTCTTACTATCTATACCGAATTTTCTGTTCTCACTGATTGGCGGTAAATTAGCAGCTTCAAGAACATCCTCTAATTTGGAACGAAATTCGTTTTTTGCTCTTGCTCTGGTTGCTTCATCGTATCTACTTGTAAATAGAGTTCTGTTGTAATAATTAAATGATGAAGCTGCCGCACCGTTAGTTGTGTCAATTGACAAGAAGTTTAGCGGTCTTTTGATAATCTGGTATGGGCGGTTAGCAAAGGTTGTCCATGTCAAAGCATAGTACTCATAAGGAATTTTACCCTCTAAGATTGATTGCTCCATACCAACGCCGAGTTCTTCGTCATACTTACATTCAAAGCGAATGCCGTACTTCTCGGTCTGCTGCTGCCTCCGCCCATACACCTCTCCGTAAAAGTATGAAGCATTTTTTTCTTGCGGATCAAGCACCAATTCTACTTCAATATAGATTTTAGGTAGAGTATTGACGCTAGGATTTGCACGAAATTCAGCAACCATCTGTGCATTAAATAAATCTCGCAATACAGATTTATCTGCGGTTCGATATTGCTGGTTCAGTACGGTTTTTAGAGCATCCAAAATCGTACTTTTTCCAGCCTCATTTTCGCCAACAAGAATATTCATATGTTCATTAAACGGCACATCAAGGGAGACAAATTTCTTGAAGCCCTCTATGTGCAATAATTTTATGTAGTTCATCCGATGTTTAACGTCCCTCCCCACCATTTTAATCTAAGTCAACAGAGTGTTATTTTTCTCGTGGCCCTAAGAACTTGTCGCCGTTCAAGTGAATCATATGATCCGGCATGTCAGCAATCCAAACCTCTGTTTCCCAAGCAAGCGTTTCAGAAAACTTCTTAAATGTTTTGAAGTCCAGGAAAGCAGTAATATAGATTTTCCCAGCTGTTACGCCGCTGGTCATTTCACCAATTTCTTTGATACGCTTCGGCTCCATAGGCCCTACAGATGTTACCGCCTCTATAAAATAGAGCCAGTTTCTTTCTTCGGAATACAGAACAACATCCGGCATTTTATCATGCAGCGTAATGGAAAATCCTAACTCCCATAGTTTGGCTTCATTTTTAACCAAGTCCTTTTCAATAGTGTCTCCGATATAGAGACACTCGGCATTCGGTGCAAAACGAGGTGCAAATTCTTCGATGATTGCTTTTTGGAGCTGATTGTGTTTTCCTGGTGAGAAAGTGAAATCTGCCCCATTAATCTTTACTGGCATCTTCTGTATAGATCGCTTAGAAGCATATAACTCAATAAGCGAGTCATGGTTTTTTAGAAATGTGGTCAACTGTTGCTCCCACATATCCTGTCCAAAACTTTGAATCAGTCTCAACATTTCGTTCGTCAGACGATAGCGATAATTTGGGCTATTTGTTGCTTTACCGTTATCCTCAATAAATGCAGCGTTTCTAAAGTGATGCATCGCCTGCTTGCGAAAAGTTTCTCGGCTGTTCTCTGCATAAGTCATTCCATAATGGCTATTGGCAAAAGCAATTACATCATGTATCCGAATCCAATTATTTGTGGCATCCGACCAGGGGATGTCTTCCGTTAGGCCTGCCATAGCAAGCAATACACAGCAGCACATTCCATTTTGCTGTTTTGCAGGGACTTGTAGTGCATTCAAAATTTCTTTTGCATCTGTTAATTTACTCATATAAAGCTCCTTAAAATGTTGTCACAAGAGGCTTCTGACATATCCTTACTACGAATCAGCGCTTTACCCATAGCCTCAATCGTGTTCATTGGCGGCACTGGCATCGAGTTTATTTCAGTAGAGTTTACCTGCGTAGATCCATTCAGAATTCTATAATAGCAATCATATAGAGTGGAATTAAATAGTACATATAAACCGTATACCACACACTCAGATAATTCATGCAATCCACAAATAAAATTAATCTTATTTTGTGTGCTGATTTCTCTGTATTCAGGATGCTTACGAGCTAAATAAATTCCGCATTGAAGTCTTCGATGTTCCTCTTTGGCTGTAAACCTTTTTACAAAAAGATAGTTTGAATTTTTTTGTAAAAGCCCATTTTGTTCGGTGACGAGATATTCATGTTCTTTGCCAATCGGGAACTCAACTTTTCCGTTTTTTATATGTTGAGAATAAAATAATGGAACAGCCGTTGCTTCCGCATGATCTCGTAATGCCTCACGATTTCGGAAATCGACCGTTAAGCCAGTTTTCATTTTAAGACCAATGCTAGGTAAAGTATTAGGCAATCGGTTTAGTCTCTCTAAAGTTTCGACTTCTTTAGCATTTGTAACCAGATACACATATTGATCCTTGCCGTTCACAACCGTATCATAAGGGGCATGGAACACTGTCTTTTGGGAAAAATCAGCATTACTTTGTGTAGTCGTTATTGTGACATTTTGAGGTTTGTTTTTTGCCTTTTTCACCTTGATAATGATGGTTTCTTGCAGCACACTTTCTTTTTCAAATACTTTATCACGACTTACAAATAGATGGATATGCTCTAAGGCACCCTCATCTAAAAACTTTTGACGGAATTTTTTGAAATAGGCGCCCGAAGTCCAAGAGCGGGGAATGATATATACCATTTCTCCATCGCTTTTAAGGTTGAATAGACTCATTGAAGCAAAGATAAAGTATAAATTCGGCGCTCCATAACAGACATCCGGCATTGCTAAGGCCTCCGGTGCATCTTTTGGGATCTTCATATATGGAGGATTGCCAATGACATAGTCATATTTGGGTGGATTAGGCGATTCCCACAACATATGATTATAGTCTGCCATTTGTGAAAGGATATAGTTATCCGCCACAATTTCATACTCTATTGGCTTTGAAGCATGAGCACACACCCAATCCATGTTTGAACGTAGCAACTCCAAAATATTAGTATCACTCTCATAGCAAACCAGTTTGATTTTAGTAATCGCAGCGACATCCAGCATTCGCTCAATCAATGCAGTCGAAAGAATACCAGAGCCAGCACCAGGATCAAGAATCGAAACAGTTCCAGAGGCAGATTGTAAGTCAAATAATTCTGCCATGAACACAGCAGTTTCTTTACTTGTAAAGAATTGTCCGTATTTTTTTCTTTGGGCTTTAGTCATTTGCTCGATATACTTTGTTGTCGAGGTTACGACATAATCAATCTTGTTCATTGCTTGTAAACTCCATTATATCGCCAATATCACAGTTCAGTGCCGTACATACTTTATAGAGACTTTCCATCGATACAAATTCGTTGCGTCCCATTTTGGCAAGTATATTAAAACTAATCCCCGCGTGCTCCTTTAGGTCAGTCCGATTCATTTTTTTATCTATTAGTATTTTCCATAGCTTATCATAACTAACCAACATGACAAAATCTCCATTCGCTCTTGAATTCGTGACTATTGTAACATGATGTGCATGAACATTCAAGATAATCTCATAATATCATGAGTCTCGAACGCAAAAAAACTCACCTCTCAACAAGAGAGGTGAGGTAAACCGTTACGCTGCAATCTCCGGGATTTCCCCGACAAAGTTATACACGATCCTGACCTCCTGCACCTTCTGACCGTCCACCTTCTTGACCTCGCCAATCAGGATTTTGCTGATAAGCCGGTTCAGTATCGCCTCGTCCAGTTCCTCAATGGCGGCATAGCGCCGGATTTCCTTGATAAAGGTGCGGACTTCGCTTTCTTGGGCATCCGCCCGGCTCTGCATCACCGCCAGATCGTGCAGGCGTTTCTGGTTGGCTTCCTGCTCCTGTTCCAGCGCCGCCGTCAGCTTCATAAACCGCTGTTCGGTCAGGATGCCTTTTGCCTTATCCGTGTACAGGCTTAAAACCATCCCGTCAATTTCCTGATTCCGAGCTTCCAGCCGTTTCCGTTCCTTCTCTGTCTGGGAAGCGTCCACCAGATACCGGCGCTCCATCCGGCTGCTGAGCCGCTGGTAGAACGCATCGGCGTCCTTCATGGCCTGCTCCGCCAATTCCTGTATATCCTTCAGCACCAGATTGTACAAATCCCTTGCCTCAATCTTGTGGCTGGTACAGGCGTTTTTGCCCAGCCGGTTGTAGGTCTGGCAGATATAGTATGCCTTATCAATCGGCTCACGCATCTCGCCGGTGAAACGGTTCTTCCCGGTTCTGCCGACTTTTTCATACCGCACCTGCATGGACTTCCCGCAGGTGGCGCAGTAAACCAATCCGTGGAACAGGTTATAGAAGGGGCAGGCGTTGCCTTTCATAATGGTTGGCCTGCGGTCAATGATTTCCTGCACCTGTTCCCATTCTTCCGGCGTCACAATCGCCTCATGGCAGCCCTCAATGACCTCCCATTCCTCACGGGGGATAATGTCATAGGTGTTGGAGCGGATGCCTTTCTGATGTGTCCGGCAGACAAGATGTGCGCCCTTATAAAAGGGATTCCGCAGGATATGGCTGATCCTTGCGCTCCCCCATGAATAGTAGTTCACGTCACATTCTGTATTGCTTTTTACTCTGGTGATGGGGATTTTATCATCCATGAGCTGCTTTGCGATCCGCATACAGCCCCAGCCGTCCAGTGCCATATCATAAATTTTTCGGATCACCGGCGCTGTTTCCGGGTCAAGGATCAGATGCCCTTTGTCCTCCGGGTCACGCATCAGGCCAAGAGGCGGCTGCCCGCCGCAAAACTTTCCCTGCCGGGAACGGGTCATGCGTCCCGCCAGCACCTTTTTGGAAATATCCCGGCTGTACATATCGTTCAGGATATTCTTAAAAGGCGTGATGTCCATTTCCTGACGGGTCAGGCTGTCCACACCGTCCGTGACGGCGATATAGCGCACATTGTGTTTGGGGAAAAAGATTTCGATATAGCTTCCGGCTTCGATATAATTCCTGCCGAGCCTCGATAGGTCTTTCGTGATGACGCAGCCGATTTTCCCTGCCCCAATGTCAGCGATCATGCGCTGGAAGGCAGGGCGGTTGAAATTGCGGCCCGTATAGCCGTCATCCACATAATACTCATACTGGAACATTCCATGCTTTTCAGCGAAGTCCCGGAGCATGATTTTCTGGTTGCTGATGCTCATGCTCTCATTGTCGCCGCCGTCATCCAGAGAGATACGGCAGTAGAGAGCGGTGATTTTCTCATAGACTTGTTTTTTCCTGCTCATAGCGTTCTCCTTCTATGAACAGGGACACGATACCATTATAGTACCATGTCCCTGCCCCTGAATCAACCGTTTTTACGCAGCATTCTCCGCCATTTCCCGATGTTCCAGCCATTCCTCGAAGTGTTCGCAGGTCTGGCGCTCGATCAGCTGCTCAAAGGCTTCCCGCATGGATTTCTCCCCGGAGAACTCCCGCACCACCACAAAACGGACTTTATTCTTCTGATTTTTGCTTTTTTCCATAGGCTACCTCCATAGAGAGACAGGCCGGACGGCAGTACCGGCAACGAAGTCCGGCAACGAACCTCCAAAAACCTGTAAACTACCGTCTGGCCTGTAAATCTTACTTTGTGAATTTTCTTGAAAAATCTCGTTGCTTTCGTTGCCGAAGATAAAGATAATGATTAAAATATCCCTTATTTACTGGCTTTTCCCGTATCCAGACAGGGAAATCCCCGGCAACGAACCCAGCAACCAACTGGCAACTATCCCGGCAACAGACCGCCATTTTCAGGCAATCCACTCCTTCGGAAGCTCCAACTGGCGGCATTCTTCCTCGCTCAGTTCCACAAATTCATCTTCGTTGCCGGGCAGTTCGTTGCCGGAAACCTCCCGTTCCCAGCCCTTCTGCCTGCCATATCCGGTGAACATCCTCGGATTGGAGAATGGCTTCCAGCCTGTCACCACCGTGTTCATGATTTCGTTGATATTGTGAAGCTGCCACCGCTTCGGTTCATCGTAGGTGTGGCCCAGCGCCTCCTTAAAAAGCTGTTTGGAGCAGACCATGCTGCCGGTGTAGTGTTCCAGAAAGCCCTGTATCTGTCCGGCCTCCGTGTCCTCCGGCATGAAATCCTTCTGCACCTCCACAAGCTGCCGCTGGATGGACTTGCTGAATTTCATGGAGTAGTGGCCGCTGCGGTAAAACGTCATGGCCTCCGCCCAGACCTGCAACAGGTAGGCCCTGGAAGCGTCCTCGTCCTCCAAAATGTGAACCTCCGCATTCTCCGGGTAAATCATGATGGGAAGGAAACGCCGGTTCCCGGCCCGGTCAAGGGGCAGGAAGTCCAGCGTGTTGGAAGAACCGCCGAACACACACTGCCGCAGCCGGTCTTTGGGCTGGGCCTCGTAGGGCGTCCGGTAGGTTTCCTTCTGGCGGCTGATGAACGAGCGGATTTCCTCAATGCTTTTGGCGCTGCTGGTCGCCAGCATCTCTGACATCTCGATGATCCAGTGGCCTTGCAGCTTCAAAAACACCCGGTCATCATCCAGCTTTTTCAGGTCGTCACTGAACCACTCGTCCCGGATCGCCAGCAGGCGGAAGAAGCTGGACTTGCCAGCCCCCTGTCCACCCACCAGACAAAGCATTTCCTCATATTTGGAGCCGGGAGAAAACACCCGCCGGATCGCGCCCAGCAGGAAGTGCTTTAACATTTCCTCCACATAGTCGCTGACCTCCGCACCTAAGAAGTGATGGAGACAGGAGCAGATGCGGGGCGTCTCGTCCCACACAAGGCCGTTCAGCACGTCCTGTATGGGATGGTAGCAGTTCTCATTCGCCACAATGGACAGGGCCGCCGTCATTTTCTTCTCGCTGGTCAGGCCGTAGTTCTGCTCAAAATAGAGAAGCAGATACTTCACATCCGTATCCGTCAAGGCGCTGGTGTTCCTGCGCCAGCCCAAATCCCGCACGATGTCCACCCGGTCAGTCAGGAGGTTCAGCCGGATTGCCCCACGCAGCAGTGGGTCATGGCAGAACACTGTCCGGCAGTTGCCGATGGTATTGGCAGGCTGACCCTTCTCCGTGACGGAGAGGCTTTCCCTAACCTCGTCAACGCTCTGCTCCGGCGCTAAGGCTTCGGCTGCGCTCATGGCGGCCTGCCGGGTGGCTGGCGGTAAACTCTGATATTCGCTGCTCAATCTTCCTCACCTCTTTTCCGTATTCAGCGACCACGCAGGCCCGTTCCTCCATACTGCCGGACAAAAGAATATCCAGCAGATACTCGGTGTACGGCTTTTTTTGCAGGGCCTCCACAAACAGCGGGTTCCATGTTTCCTCCGGCGTCTGCGGGGCATATTCCTTCTCCCAGCGTTCCAGCAGATGCAGGTAATCACACAGCACCCGGAAACATTTCTGCTCCGCCTGCCGGTAGCGCAGTTCCTCGCTGATTTTCCGTTTGACCGGCCTCCTGCGGGGCGGGTCATGGCCTTTGGCGTCAAAGCTGACCGAGAAATCCTCCGCCAGCTTCAAGGCCGCCTCTTTTTTGTTCAGCCCGAACAGACGGGCGGTAAAATCAATCACATCCCCGTCCGCCTGACAGCCGAAACAGTGGAACCGGCGGTCAACCTTCATGCTGGGATGTTTGTCATCATGGAAGGGACAGCAGGCCATCCCGTTCCTGCCGACCTGCACTCCGTAAGATTCCGCAGCCTGCCTTGTGGGGACAGCCTGCTTTACCGCTTCAAACACATTCGATTTTCTCACCTCCAGACAGAGAAAAAGGCACCCGTTTTCCGCAGAAAATCAGATGCCTTACAACTCCATATCCTGTTTCTTTGTAGGGGCAATCCGCCCCTCCCGTTCCCAACGCTCCCGGTTATCCCGGTCAGCGTTGATCTTTGCCTTTGCCAGCATATCCATAATGGATTCTTTGGCTTTCTTCTTGACCTGCTCCTTCCCGAACTGCTTGACCTCCGGCTGCATCAGCGTCCGCTGGATTTTTGCCAGAGCGTGCTGCATGGCGTTTTTGATTTTGGTAATGACCCCATCCAGACGCTCAGCGGCATACTCACGTTCCTTTTTCGGGGCTTTCCGTTCCGGCGAAAGCACCCATTTTTTCGATTCTTCCACCAGACGAATATCTTCCTTGTGTGTCTCCTGCCGGACGGTATCGGTCACGACCTCCACCGCCTTGTCATAGGCCGCATCGGAAACATCATCTAACAGAGTCTCCACGTCCTCGATTTTGAGCGTCAGTTCTTCCAGCTTCTGCTCCTGCGCCGCAAGCTGCTCCTTCTGCTTCATCAGGATATAATCCTGTTTTTCCAGATAGTCCCGCCCTCCGTAGGACGGCTCCTGATCCAGATGCAGCCCATGCCGTCTGGCGATGTCAAACAGGATCGTCCGGCAGACCGCATCAAAGGTCTGCTTGCGGTTGTTGTTCCGGCCTTTGGGCTTCTCCGGGTTGGGGAGAGGGATGCCAAGTTCTTCCAGCGCCTTTTCCTGCTGGGGGCACAGCTCCCCGTAGCGGTTCTCGCAGTCAAAGACGTGCCGCTCATGGATGTGGGGCGTCCCCTCGTCCAGATGGAGCGCCCAGTCTAAGATGTGGATATGGGAACCGAAGCGGCGCTCAAATTCCTCATAAAATTCATTGACAATGGAAAAGAGCGTATCCGGCGGGACGGATTCTCCCATCGTGCCGATCTGGTAGATGCTTTCCTCCGGGCAGGTCTTGTTGTTTTTCAGCAAGTCCTCCACGGTGCGGTTGCGCTCCGTGTGCCGGGTTTTCTCATTCCGGGCGTTCTGGGCCTCCACATGGCCGCCGTAATGCTCGTAGTAGTACATCCGCTCGATTTCCTCAAAGCTGAAATCCGGCTGCTCCGGGTTCTCCCGGAACTCGTGTGTCGTAAAGCCCCGGTAGCAGTCCCAGTAGACATTTTGCCTTGCCCGTTCTGCGTCAATGTGTTCGCTGTTCTCCACATCGAACCGGCGGTCATTGTGGCGGGGATTATAGGTGCCATGCTTGCCGGAGCGTCCATTGTGTCGTGTCAGTTTCAAACAGATTTCCTCCTTCCTGCGAAGATGTTCTGGGGCCGGGGAAGGGGCGGCGAAGCCGCAAATCCTGCGAATTTTGCGTCAGGTAATACCCAGTACAAGTTGACGCAGGCATCAACTTTCCCTGGGCAAGGCGCTTCGCCCTTGACCCGATAATGGCTGCCGCCCTTAACCTGCCAATGGGCTTTGGTCTCGGCTTCCGCCTCGGTCGGTGCTTTTGCAGCTTTGCTGCAAAGGTCGCCACTGGCGACCCGCACCCCTTGACCCCAGCAGTGCGCTGCCGCCCCTGCACCCAGCCACAAAGGGCCTGCCGCCCTCTGTACTCCCGCTCCGGCGAAGCTGGCTTCCACCGCAGAAGCGGTTTCCGCCAGTTTCACCGGCTCCGCATCCACACATTTACGCTCATCAGCGGGAAGTGGATACGGAATACGCCTGCGGGGATTGCCGGTCAAAACACCGAGTGCAGACCCGGCATTTTGACCGTAATCGCCCCGATTTCAGGCGATTTTTTCTTCTGCCGTCACCACCTGAAAACCATGCTCCTTTGCATAGGCGCTGGCGGCGGCTTTCCGTTCCTCGCTGTAAGGCGGGATGAGCCGGATCGACAGCCGGGACTTGTCCAGCACATAGGTCACGCTCCCCTCCGGCGTACTGCGCTCCAACCGGCACAGCAGCGGATACTTCCGGCTGAACTCCGCCAGCCTGCGCTTCAAGCTGACGTTGAAGGTGTAGACGCTGGCAAGGTTCTCCGCCTCGTTCCAGTTGATGATGGTTTCTTTCTCATATTTAGACAGCTTCCTCATATAAATCCTCCTCATAATCATTGTAAGATTTCAGCACACGCAGGCTGCGCTTGAGACGGCGGTACTCGTCCATCTCCATACGCAGATGATGGTAAAAATCCTCGTACCAGCTTTCGTCCACCTCCGTCTCCACCTTCCGGGCCAGCCCCAGCATCCGGCGTTTGGCCTCCGGGTCAACCGTCAGGGCCGTCAGCCATTTCAGCCGTGTCACCGTATTGTGGTGGCTGGGACAGGCGAAAGCATAGAGAATCTTCTTTTCCTTCATGCTCAGTTTCATAATGATTTCCTCCATTTCTTTGCTGCGGAGCCTTACGTCCCGCATGATAAACTTGTTTCTGTCCGCCGGTCTGCCTGCAAGCCGCTCCTACCCGGAATTTCTCCCGGCGTATCGGCCTCTTTGGTGCGCTCGATTTCTGTCCTGGCGTCACTTTCCCGGAGGTCATACCCCTTGCAGCCGGTCATTCGATTTTCAAGGTTCAGTGCCTGTCTGCAAGAACCAGTTTACCGAAAAAAGGGGGCTGCTCCCGTATATCCAAGACGTTGGAAAAACGCTCGAAATCCGCATATTTCCACGCTTATGGAATCGTGCTATAATAGGTGTATTCACTGAAAAAACGATAACGAGAGAGGGGGCATTGGATGTACACAAAGCTGTCAATCCCGGAGCGGCTCAAAGACTTGCGGGTGGTGGACAAACACCTGACGCTGGAACAGTTGGCGGAGCAGACCGGCCTGTCCAGATCGGCGCTGGGAAAATATGAAAGCGATGACTATAAGGACATCAGCCCGTTTGCGATTGCGACACTGGCGGATTTTTACGGCGTGTCCGCCGACTATCTGATGGGGCTGACCGATAACAAGGAGGTTCCCAACGCCGATGTGCAGTCGCTCCATTTGAACGATGAGATGATTGAACTTCTGCGGAGTGGTAAGATTAACAACCGGCTTCTCTGCGAACTGGCTACACACCCAAACTTCCGGCGGCTGATGGTGGATATGGAAATCTGTATCGACCGGATCGCCAATATGCGGGTGGAGCAGATGAATCTGGTGATGGAGGTCACCCGGCAGACCGTCCTCAGCAAATATGCGCCCGGAGAAGATGACCTCTATGTGCGGACGCTGGAACTGGGGCAGGTGCAGGAAAGCGACTTTTACAGCCACGTCATGCACGATGACCTGGATAACATCGTCCAGGATATACGGGAAGCTCACCTGAAGGACAAGACCACCGCCGACCCACAGCCCACGCTGGATGACGTCAAGGAAAAGTTTGAGCAGGCACTTGAACAGGGCAGCCAGGAGGAAATGGTAATCCATGAATTTTGTGACAGGATGCAGATACCATTTGAGAAGATTTCCTCGGAGGACTTTTCGGCGTTCCTGCGGATACTGAGCCTGTCCAAGATGCTCAAAAATCCCAACAACATGAGGGGGAAGGTCAAGCCGCAGCCGTACTATGCGCCCAAACGCAAGAAACGCAGGTAACAGAAAAGCCGCCCAACCTGTACCGTTGGACGGCTTTCGACCCGTTTGCGGGCGGAATAAAATATGCTGTTGTACATCCGTTAGCTGACCGTTTTCATCAGCTTTTTCATAAACTTCCAGAGCCGGATGCCATCTTTAAGGCCCAGCCGGTAAAAGAAGCATTCGCTTTCTGCGCCGGAATCGAAAATGGAATCGCAATAATTCTTTACAGCGTCCTTCTGTTCCTCGGATAATGCGCTGACCGCTTTTTGATACTCGGTTTCCAGTCGAAGGTAGTCAGCTTTTTTCTCCTTGCCGGTTTCTGCCTCCCGCCACTTAGCAAACTGGCTCTGCATCCTCTCCTGAATCATCAAATCAACCAGTTTTTCAATATCTGTCCCCATAAGCGGCCCTCCTTATGCTGGACGGATATAATTCCGGTATGTTTCCAGGACGGAATCCGACACACCGCTTTTATATACTTTGCGGATGTCGGAGATTTCCTCTTGCTTCAGCAGTTTCAGCCATTCCAGCAGGTCAGCCCTGCCATTGGCAAAGTTACAGCAGCGTCCATCAGCATATTCGATACGGTATCTCATAGACATGCACCTCCTTAAACATAAATCATCTCAGACCGGATGATTTCCTCTGCCCGGCTGCGGATGCTGTTCATGGCTCCGACCCAGGCAAGCTGGTCACGGGCTTTCAGTTCCTCGGTAACACCTTCCGCCGCCTGCATCTGCGAGATGATACACGCCAGCCGGTCAGCGGCCTGCTCGTTCAGGTCGGCAAGATACGTCCAGAGTTTTCCCGACAGAAGCAGGTCATTGTACTGGCCGGAGCGGTGTTCTTGCAGATATGCCTTGTGCATCCGGCCCCACCTACCGATGGGGCGGCTTTCCTCCGGCAGCTTCAGGTCTGGTATGTAGTAATCGCCGACAAGAATGTAGTCCAGACCGTTGCTGTCATCATGGATACGGTTTCTTAATTCTTCCATATCGACCTCCTGTATTCGATTTTGTCCGAATCCAGTTGATCGTGTCCCTGTCCATCTGTTATTCAAGGCAACTGAACTCGTCACCATGAATTATGGCACATCCTTTCCTAATTTCTGATAGTTGAGGCCGTGGGAAACCTGGCTGCCCCGGTTCTCGGATTGATTGAAGCTGTCGATGGTCTCCTTGCCCAGCAGCTCCGAGATTTCTTTCAGGGTGGATTTCTCCTTGCCTCCCAAAAACAAGGTGGTGTCGCAGTTGCCCACAATGGTATCCGCGGCGTCCTTGTAGATGGTCTTTAACTGGCTTTGGGACTGCAAAATAATAGAAGCCGAGATTTCCCGGCTCCGGATGGTGGCGATCAACTTGTCGAAGTTGGGTATCTGCCCGATATTGGCGAACTCGTCCAGGAGGCACCGCACATGGACGGGCAGCCTGCCGCCGTACACGTCGTCCGCCTTGTCGCAAAGGAGATTGAATAGCTGGCTTTGCAGCATGGCGATAACGAAGTTGAAGGTGGTGTCCGTATCGCTCATAATGAGAAACAGCGCCGTTTTTCGGTCGCCCAGGGTGTCCAGTTCCAGTTCGTCGTCCGACATGATCTCCCGCAGCTCCGCAATATCGAAGGGGGCAAGGCGGGCGCCGCAGCTAATCAGGATGGATTTCAAGGTCTTGCCGGCAGCCAATTTGAATTTGCGGTACTGCTTCACAGCGAAGTGGTCCGGGTGCTCCTTCTCCAGCTTGGCGAACAGAATATCCACGGGCGACTGAAATTCCTCGTCGTCCTCTCTGGCCTCCGATGCGTTGATGAGCTCCAGCAGCGTGAGGAAGTTCTTTTCTTCCGGCTCCGCCTCGTACCAGATGTACCCGATCAGGGCGCAGTACAAAAGCCGCTCGGCCTTCACCCAAAAATCTTCCGAGGATTTTTCTCCGTCGCCTTTGGTGTTGGCAATGATGACATTGACCAGCTTCAAAATATCCTTTTCGCTGCGGATGTAGGCGAAGGGGTTGTATTTCATGCTCTTTTTGAAGTTGATGGTGTTGAGGACCTTGATTCGGTACGGCTCATAGATGACCTTCCCGCGGGTGTCCCGCATAGGCTTTCCGTTCTCGTCCAGCTTGGGGGCGCCCCGCCGTAGCATGGTCCCCACCTCGGACAAAAGCTGTCCTTTTGGATCGGTGACCACATAGGAACTGTGCATCTGCATGAGGGAGGGCTTGACGAAAAACCGGGTCTTGCCGCTGCCGCTGCCACCGATAACCAGGATGTTTTTGTTCCGGGCGTACTTGGGATTTTTCGGTCGGCTGGACATGGTGAGCTTTTCCGTCTGGGTCAGAGGAATGTTCCAGTCGGGGACCGGATCGACATAGGGGGCAATATCCGCCGCTGTGCCCCACCGGGCGCTTCCGTACTCAATGCCCTTGCGATATTTCTTTGTATTCTTGCTCTTGGCATACACCGCCAGTCGAACAATGACCGCCCCGGCAATGCCCACCAGCAGGTCCAGCGGATGCAGGCTGGGCAGCCCAGAAGAAAACGCCTCCGTAAAGCCCTGGCTCAAATGCAGGAACTTTTCAGAGGCGTCAAGGCCGGGCGCAAGGCGCACCGCCTGGCAGAGCTTGTCAAAGAGATACACGAACAGCAGATACGGGAGGTTGGGGATCAGCTTTTTCTTCCAGTCAACCGTCATAATTCCACACCCCGGTCTTTGGTCTTGACCTTCTCCCGCTGGCGGTGCTGGGCTTTGGACTGCTGTTTCGCCTGCTCCAGCTCCTTGCGGATGGAGGGCTTTTTCTCTTTCTCCAGGTTCTTTGCGGAGAACTCCCGAAAGGCTGCCGTGATAACGTCGGCATCCCGGCCCTTGAAGAACACCAGGTAGCGGGGTATATCGCCGCTGGTGTCCTTTTTCAGCGCGAAGTCAATGCCGTACTTCTTGGCGGTGGCGGAAAAGGCCCGGATGTTCTGGTCGGTGATCTCGATGTTTGAAACGCCGGTGTTGTGCTTCATAAGCTGCCGGAGGGTCTGCTTGCCGTGGTGCAGCTTGGTCTTGTGGCCGGTCACGCCCTTCTGCATCTCGTCCAGCACTTTTTTCATGGCCTGTTGCAGCATCCCGGCGGAGAGCTTGGTGGCCTCCACACAGAGGGCAACGGTGCGCTGGGTGACTTCTTCCTGCATGAGTGATTACCTCCTTTCTCCGCTGCCGTACAGGTCGTGGTTCACCAGGGACGCATAGTAGCTGTCGATGGTGGCCGGGGCGTTATACAGGGCAGCCAGCAGATATTTCTTGATATTGCGGACATAGGTGGTGTTCTCCCGCATACGGTCCAACACATACTCGATGTGAGAACTGTTTAGCTTCAGGAACCGGGATTTCACCACCTCCGCCGGATAGTCGTCCCCGGCAATGCGGATCGTCTCCCTGCGGGAACAGACGGTATCCACCATGAGCTCCACCAATTCATTCAGCATATCCCGATCCAGCCGGTCATCTCGGCATAGATAGTCATACTCGATATTCTCCAAAATCAGTTCCCGATAGTTCTCTCGCTCCCGCATCCAGTCCCGTCCAGCCCTGTTGCCCCCTGCGGGGGTTTGGGGGCTTGATTGGATAGGATTTGATCCTTCCGTACTTGATGAATCAGTATTTGATATTTGGTTACTTGATCCTTTAGTATTTAATTGTGCGGGGTTTTCCTGTTCAGGTTTTCCCAAGACAGGAGAATCCAAGACTGGTTTTACCTGAACTGGATTTTCCCGTTCAGGTTTTCCCGGTTTAGGTTCCGGTGGCCTGGGCTGCTCCAGGATCGTGTACTCGATGCTGCCGAGCCGCCCGTTGGCATTACGGACTCTTTCACGGATAATATACCCCGCATCTTCCAGCTCCCGAACCGTAGCACAAATGCTGTCCACTCCATCCCGGCATATCCGGGCAAGGCCTTTGGTGGTGTAGTCCCAATCCTCTGGCAAGGATAGCATGAGGGACAGCAGCCCCTTCGCTTTCAGCGACAGTGCCGTGTTCCGCAGATGATGGTTTGCCATGACCGTGTAGTCGCGGGTTTTCTCAATGCGAAATACCGCCATAATCTCACCTCCCTCCGGCGGTCTGGAAAAGTGTTCGTTTTCGGAAAAAATTCAATTCTGTGCCCATTTGCTTTTCCATGTGGGAAAACCTATGGACACTTGATTTGCATTTCCTACATGAAGAAATACCTTCGATTTCTCACCCCTTTCAATACAGTTTCCGTGTACTTGATGGAAAGTAAAAAACGCCATAGGATTTCCTATGGCGTTTGGGACAGGAAAAGGGTGCTGATATTTCACATCAGCACCCTTTATCCTGCCAGTATTAAAATTTTTGACTTCACATCGTGTTCCTTGCCTCTGAAAACATTGATTTTACTGGACTATCTCATGTTTTCTTATTAGGAGGCGGGGAAGGCCGCCCGCTTGCATATTGGGATGTCAGGACCGCTTTCTGGCCCCCACCACCCGGACGATCACCGTGCTGAGGACCAGGTTGATGGCCAGCTCCAGCAGGAAGTTGACGCCGGTCATGATAAAGATGATGTAGTAGATCAAGTCAGTACCACCGGCCCAGGCCACCAGGATGTCGTAGAAGAACAGGGTCAGGCCCACGATGAAAATGCCGGTGTTGACCACCGGGCAGACGATACCGGCGGTGATGGCGGCTCCCATGGGGGAGCGGCGGGACAGGCCCCGGAACACCAGGCCGGACACAAAGCCGGCGGCAGCGCCCTTGACAATACACAGGGCGGCGGTGAGCAGCGGGTTGGCGGTAAAGAGGACGTTTCCGCCGTAGTCCCAGCCTGCAATACAGGCGATGAGCACCACCACACCGAACACAGCGCCCAGCCAGGCGCCTGCGCCCGCGCCGTACAGGGCCGCGCCGATGATGATGGGGGCCAGGGCCAGAGTGATGGAGAAGGGGCCGAACTTGACAAAGCTGGCGACTACCTGCAGGACCACGATGATGGCCGTCATTAAGGCCAGTCCGGTCAGGCGTCTGGTTTTTTCGTTTGCTCTCATGGTTACTTACCTCCTGCTGCCGCTCCTGTCTGAGGATGCAGCGCACTTATATTTACCCACGGCAATGTGCCGTTGAGTACCAGGTCAGGCCCTCCTGGGCTTCCGGCTGTTCTTCTGGTGGAGCAGGTAGAGCCCCCGCATCACCAGGTCGGCATCGTAGTGGACGGTGCGCTTGCAGTAGCGCAGGATACGGGGCGCGCTGCCGCCGGTGGCCACTACAGTGACGGGGCTGCCCGCCGCCGCCTCCATCCGGTCGATGACGCCGTCCAGCATGGCGGCGTGGCCGTAGAGAGCGCCGGAGCGCATGGCCTCCTCGGTGGTGCGGCCCAGCAGCTCCACCGGGGCGGTGGTCTCCAGAGAAATGGGAGGCAGGGCGTCCGCCCGGTCCCACATGGCCTCCAGCGCCAGGGTGAGGCCCGGCATGATGACGCATCCCTCGTACACGCTGCCCACGATCAGGGAGGCCGAGGTGGCGGTACCCAGGTCCACCATGACAATGGGGCTGGGATAGGCGGCAATGGCCGCCACCGCCGAGGCCACGATGTCGCTGCCCAGCTGGTTGTGGATCTCCGCCTTGATGTTGAGGCCGGTCTTGATGCCCGGCCCCACCACCATGGGGGTCTTTCCGGTGAGCCGGGTGAGGGCGTCGGTAAAGACGGCGGTAAGGGGGGGCACCACGCTGGACAGGATGGTCCCATCCACCGCCTTCACGTCGGCGCCGTAGAGTCCGAACACGCCCAGCAGGTCAATGGCGCACTGGTCCCGGGTCTTGTTCCGGGAGGTCTCCAGGGTGGCCCGGAAGAGCAGCTTGCCCTCCCCGTTAAACAGACCTACCGTGGTGGTGGAATTACCTACGTCTACCGCCAGCACCATGCCGCCCGCTCCCTTCTATTCCTTGGTGATCAGGATCCAAAATATTGTAGCAGTTTTGGGCCGGAGCGTCAAGGGCGGCGGTTGGCGAACAAAACCGCCGCCGGAGCCCCACGGGTCAATATGCTTAGCGAAACAGGAAGGAATTCAGCAATATACTTGATTCATTCGCACTTTAAGAGTATCCTATATAAGGGTAATTGTGTAAGTTTGTGGATATTAAAAGGTGCCCATTCAATCGATATGAGATATGGAGGAAGCAAAGAGATGAGAGGACAAACCGGTATTCCCGAACCAGGGTCATTTTGCCCACAGTGCGGTGCTCCCGCCGGATTAGATGCAGTATTTTGCGGAAAATGTGGGAAGCAGTTACCAGCCAAAGGGAGAAATTCGTGGGCGCTCCCTATCACACTATTGCTGTTTTTTGCAGTCAGTAATATCACGGGAGCACTCGTCTCCTGGGCATTTGCCGGTCTGGGATTGGCTGTGGTTTTCGTTTTATGGATCACAAAGTGCATTAAGCCAGAGAGAATAGAGCTTAGTGCATTATGTATGCCCATAGCAGTTCTGCTATTGGAAGGGATGAGAAATCTGGGATTTAGGGTTGTTTTCATTTTCGCAGAACAATTTATGGGACAATATGGTGCCATATCGTCTTTCTATGCTTCGTCTGTTTTTCCTTCTATCGAAAACACCTATGGAGCAAACGCATTGTGGCTTTGGGGACTGTTGATATGGTTTCTGCTTCTTCGCAGCAATACGGTAAGACAAAAAGGAATCCATTACTTGATTGTTGGGATTGGACTTGTCATTTGGTCTTTGGTGCTTGCGCACATGGTGCCGGGGCATATGCTTGCTATGGAACAAGGAATGCCCGCAGAAATCCTCCATTATTTCAACACTGCATATGAACAATACTTTACCTGGATGTTTTTGCGTCGGTTTCTCGTTTATTGCTTGTTCTGTTATGCCGGAACCAGACGTCTGGGACCTGTTGGCACGCTTATCTTCCCGGCAGTTGTTATTGTTGGAAGCATGATTCTTATGGTTTTTTGTTTTTACCAATTGAGTCTCGGAATGGTATCGATCGGTGCGTTGTCCTTCGGATACTTGTTTGGTGTCATAATTCTGCTGGCTGCGCTGATCAGAGAAAAGAAGAAGCAGAACCGAACAAGCTCCTAAACTGGCGTTACAAGGCCTGAAAAAAGGGTTCCGCCTGTACTAAATTTAGTACGGGCGGAACCCTTTTCTGTCTTATTCCTGTCCCAGCAGAGCCAGCAGCTCCTCCTCGGTGAGCACCGGGATGCCCAGGTCGTTGGCCTTTTGCAGCTTGGACCCGGCGGCCTCCCCCGCCACCACATAGCTGGTCTTTTTGGACACCGAGCCGCTCACCTTGCCCCCCTGGGCTTCGATGAGGGCGGCGGCCTCCTTCCGGTCCATGGTGGGCAGGGCGCCGGTGAGTACGAAGGTCTTGCCCGCCAGCTTGTCCCCCACCGGGGCCTCGGTGCTGTCGAAGGACACCCCCGCCTGCCGCAGGGCCTCAATGAGGTGGCGGCTCTGGTCATTGGCAAACCAGTCCAGCAGGCTCTTGGCCGTGATGCCGCCGATGTCAGGCACGGCGGTGAGCGCCTCCTCCCCGGCGTTCATGAGGGCGTCCAGGGTGCCGAAGCGCCCGGCCAGCACCTTGCCCGCCTTCTGCCCTACCTGCCGGATGCCGAAGGCAAAGAGCAGCCGTCCCAGCCCGGCGGACTTGGACTTTTCAATGGCCGCCATCAGGTTTTCCGCACTCTTCTTGCCCATCCGCTCCAGAGGCTCCACCTGGTCGGCGGTAAGGCTGTACAGGTCGCCGGGACCCTTCACCAGTCCCGCACCCACCAGGCTCTCCACCACGGCGGGGCCCAGACCTTCGATGTCCATGGCGTCCCGGCTGGCGAAGTGGACGATGTGCCGCAGCCGCTGGGCGGGGCACTCGGCGCCGGTGCAGCGGATGTGGGCCCCGTCCTCATCCCGGGCCACGGGAGCCCCGCACACCGGGCAGTGGTCGGGCAGATGATAAGGTACCGTGCCCTCAGGGCGCTTGTCCTTAATGACCGACACAATCTCGGGGATGATCTCCCCCGCCTTCTGAACCAGCACCGTGTCCCCAATGCGGATGTCCTTCTCGGTGATGAAGTCCTGGTTGTGGAGGGTAGCATTGGTGACGGTAGTACCTGCAAGGCGTACCGCCTTTATAACCGCCTTGGGCGTAAGGACACCGGTCCGTCCCACCTGCACCACAATGTCCTCCACCACGCTCTCCTTCTGCTCGGGGGGATACTTGTAGGCGGCGGCCCACCGGGGGAATTTGGCGGTGGAACCCAGGGTGGTTCGGTCTGCAAGGTTATTTACCTTTACAACAGCGCCGTCGATGTCAAAGGGGAACTCCTCCCGGCCGTCCCCCAGGGCGGCAATGCGCTCCGCCGCCTCCTGGATGGAATGACAGGTGTAATGGGGAATTACTTTAAAGCGCTGTTCCTGCAAGTATTCCAGGGTTTCGGTGTGGGTAGTGAAGGTCTTGCCTTCGGCCCACTGGACGTTGAACACCCGGATGTCCAGCTTGCGGGAGGCGGCAATCTTGGGGTCCAGCTGCCGCAGAGAACCGGCGGCGGCGTTGCGGGGGTTGGCAAAGAGGGCCTCGCCCCGCAGCTCCCGGTCGGCATTGAGCTGCTCAAAGCTCTTCTTGGGCATAAACACCTCGCCCCGGACGATGAGGGAGGGCAGCGCCTCGGGCAGACGCAGGGGGATGGAGGGGATGGTCTTGAGGTTCTCGGTCACGTCCTCCCCCACCTGGCCGTCACCACGGGTGGCGCCCCGGACAAAGAGGCCGTTCTCGTACTCCAGCGCCACCGACAGCCCGTCCACCTTGGGCTCCACGTCGTACTCCACCCCGCCTGTCAGGGCGTCCTGGACCCGCTGGCCGAAGTCGGCCAGCTCCTCAAAGGAGAACACGTCCTGGAGGCTCTCCAGGGGGACCCGGTGGTGGACCTCGGCGAAGCCGTCGGCTACCTTGCCACCCACCCGCTGGGTGGGCGAATCGGGGGTCACCAGCTCGGGGTACTTGGCCTCCAGCTCCTCCAGGCGGCGCAGCTTGTGGTCGAAGTCGTAGTCGCTCATGCTGGGGTTGTCCAGCACGTAATATTCATAGTTGGCCTGCTCCAGCTCCCGGCGCAGGCTTTGGATCTCCTGTTTCTCGTCCATGGCGGACCTCCACTTGGAATTTTCGGGTGAGTTTGGGGGCCAGCTTGCCCAGCAGCAGAGCAATGAGCCCGCCCAGGAAAGCCCCCGTGGTGTTGAGGATCAGGTCGTCCACATCGGTGGAGCGGTTGACGAACAGCTGTAAAAACTCGATGGTAAGGGACACGCAGAAGCCCACCACCAGCCCCTTCCACCACCGGGGTTTCCGCCACAGCAGGTTGGCAAAGAAGCCGATGGGCACAAAGATCAGGGCGTTGGCCAGCACCATGTAGAAGCCCCACGCACCCAGTCTGTCTCCCCGGAACAGGGTGGGTGTCCAGCCGATATACTGCACCGATTCGCTCAGGGGCGTGATGGGGAAAAAGGGCCGCAGCCCCTGAAAGGCCTCCTGCCAGTGGGATACCGTCCAGAAGTTGGACGGAAACACCGTCAGGGCCGCCAGTCCGGCGCAGAAGAGCACAAACGCCAAGAGGCCGATCTCCCGCACCACGCCACTTTGCAGCCCCCGGCGGTACAGCCCCCGCCTTCTGTGATGCAGCAGGGCCAGAAAACAGCCCGCGGCTATGGCCATACAGGGCAGCATCTGTTTGATATAATCCAGCGTAATCTCCAGATACCACAGCAGGTCGTCCATACAATCGCCTCCTTTTCCCTTATCATACCACAGGGAAAAGAGGCCGTGTCTTACGCTTTTCTTACGAACCGGCAGCGGGCAGCCCCAGATAGGTGTCTGGCACCTCCCCCACCAGCAGGGTCTCGGCCACACACACCTGAGCGGTGACGCTGGTCTCTGCCCGCCCGCCGGGGATGAGGAGGGTGACCTCCACTGTAATGTCCAGCATGATCTGGTGCAGGGTCTGGTTGATGCCCTGGGCGGTAAACCGGTTGGAGAACTCCGCTTTGGGTACCGCCGCCGTCAGTACACCCACTGGCAGCGTGGGCCCCCAGTCGGAGGCGGTGGAGAAGCCGGTGAGGCTGCCCAGCGGCACCCCCAGCTCCTGAGCGTCCAGTCCCTCCACCTGTTCCAGAACCTCTTGCAGGATCTGCGTACGCAAGGTATTCAGCTTGACAGAGTCCACCGCCAGCAGGGATACCTTGCCGCTCTCGTCCCGCTCCACCGTCACCAGGTCGGCGTAGGCCACTCCCTGGTCGGCCAGGGTTGCAGTCACCGCGTCGTTGACGATACCGGTGATCTTGTTCTGGGCCTGAACGGTGGCCAGGGTGGTGACAGCGGGCCGCAGGGCGGCGTCCAGCAGCCAGATCACCAGCAGCGCCAGACCGATCCCCACCGCAGCCGCCAGCAGCAGGCCTCCCCCCCGCCGCCGGACATGGAATCTGCGGCGGGGGGACCACATCCGCAAGGACCGCCTCATGGCCTCACCCCCTCAGGGCAGGCTATGCGGGGGCCGGTTCGTCCTATGCCTTAATCCTTGAGCAGTTCCTCTACCGCCAGCATAACGCCGGCCTTGCCGCTCTCATAGGTGAGGCCGCCCTGGAAGTAGGCGGTGTAGGGCTCCCGCATGGGGGCGTCGCAGGACAGCTCGATGGAAGCGCCCTGGATGAAGGCGCCGGCGGCCATGATGACCGGGCAGTCGTAGCCCGGCATATCCCAGGGCTCGGGGGTGACGTAGGAGTCCACGGGAGCGCCGAACTGGATGCCCTTGCAGAACTTCTTCAGGGGCTCGGGAGAGCCGAAATGGACCATCTGGATGATGTCGTGGCGCACCGCGTCAGAGGCGGGCTCCACCTGGTAGCCCAGCAGCTCCATGATCCGGGCGGCAAAGACGGCGGTCTTGACGGCCTGGGCGGTGGTGTGGGGGGCAAGGAAAAGTCCTTGATAGAGGCTGCGGTTGGCCCCAAAGGTGGAGCCGCACTCCTTGCCGATGCCGGGGGTGGTGAGCCGCATGGCGGCACCCTCAATGAGGTCATGGCGTCCGGCGATGTAGCCGCCGGTGGGAGCCAGACCGCCGCCCGGGTTTTTGATGAGGGAGCCCACCACCAGATCGGCACCCACCTGGGTGGGCTCGATGGTCTCCACGAACTCGCCGTAGCAGTTGTCTACCAGCACGGCGGCGTTGGGGTTGTTGTCCTTGACCACCTTGGCCAGCGAGCCGATCTCGGCCACTGACAGAGAGGCACGGGTGGCGTAGCCGCGGGACCGCTGGATGAGCACCGCCTTCACCCGGGGGTCACGTACGGCCTCCGCCAGCCCCACCGGGTCGGGGGCGTTGTCAACCAGATCTACTTGCCTGTATTCGATGCCGTAGCTTTTCAGGGAACCGGGGCCCTTGTCCACCACGCCGATAACCCCCAGCATGGTGTCGTAGGGGGCGCCCACGGCGGACACCAGAATGTCGCCGGGCTTGAGGGCGCCGAAGAGGGCGCAGGAGATGGCGTGGGTGCCGTTGACAAACTGCACCCGCACCAGAGCGTCCTCGGTGTGGAAGAGGTCGGCGTAGATCAGGTCCAGGGTATCCCGGCCCAGATCGTCGTAGCCGTAGCCGGTGGTACCGGCGAAGTGGGCCTCAGCCACCCGGTGCTTCTGGAAGGCAGCCAGCACCTTCTGGGTGTTCTCCTCGGCGATGGCGTCGATGCGGGCAAACTGCTCCGCCAGGTCGGCCTGGGCCTGCGCCGCCAGGGCTTTTACTTTGTCGCTGATCTGTAAAGACATTTTCCTTGATCCATCCTGTTCTATCTATGGTTTGTGGGTTTGGCGGGACGTCGGAGATGCCCCACCATTTTCAGAGAAATTACGCCTCCAGCTTGGCCTGAGCGAAGGCGGCGGTCAGGGCCACGCAGGCCTCGATGTCGTCCAGGTCGGCCACCTCCATGGGGGTGTGGACGTACCGGGTGGCCACCGAGATCCCGCCGGTGTACACGCCGGAGCGACTCTGATGGATGGCGCCGGCGTCGGTACCGCCGAAGCGGAGGATGTCCCGCTGGTAAGGAATATTCCTTGCCTGTGCCAGATCCTCCAGGGTTTTCACCACTGCCGGGTGGCAGATGACCGAGCTGTCCATCACTTTGATGGCGGCGCCCTTCCCCGCCACGCTGGAGCACTCGTGGGGAGCGTCGGGGATGTCGTCGGAGTCGGTCACATCCACGGCGATGCCGTAGTCAGGGGCGATGCCGTAGGCGGCGGTGCGGGCGCCCCGCAGGCCCACTTCTTCCTGAACGGTAAAGACGAAGTACAGGTCGTTGCCGGCGTGCTTGATGCGCTCCATGGCGGAGAGCAGGATGGCACAGGCGATGCGGTCATCCAGATAGGGGGAGAAAATCTTGCGGCCGCTGACAAAGGGAGTGGTGTCAAATACGGCGGTGTCCCCCACCTGCACCATGGCCTTGGCATCGGCCTGATCCTTGGCGCCGATATCAATGTAAAGGTGATCCAGTTTCCAGTCCTTGGGCTCCACCTTTCCCTGGACCGCCACCACGCCCCGGGTGCCGTTGCGGAACCGGACGGGGGTGCCAGGCAGGTCGTGGGCAGACAGGCCGCCCACCTGGCCGAAGCGCAGGTAGCCATGCTCGTCGATGTGGGTAATGATGAAGCCGATGGAGTCCATGTGGGCGGCAAACATCACCCGGGGGCCGGTGCCCTGCTTGTGGCAGATCAGGTTGCCCAAAGCGTCGGTGGTGATCTCGTCCACATAGGGGGCGGCCAGGGTCCGGATGGCAGCAGCCACCTGGCCCTCGTTGCCGGAGGGGCCGTGGCAGGCGTTGAGGGCCTGCATGATCTCTAAAATATCCATATGGTCAGTCCTCCTTGGACAGATGGTTGATGAATGCCCGGGTCAGCTGGAGCATGGCCTCGATATCCTCGGCGCTGGCCAGGGTGGCAGGGGTGTGGGGGTAGCGCACGGGGGCGGCGATCACCGCCGTACGCACGCCGGAAGCGGCCCGCTGGACCGCCATGGCGTCGCCGGAGCCGGTGGTGGCCTCCCGGAGCTGCCAGGGGATGTTTCGCTCCTCCGCCAGCTTCCGCAGGGTCTCGAAGAGCTTCCGGTCCACGATAACGCCCTTGTCCATGATGGGGAGCACCGCGCCCTTGCCCAGGGCGCAGGCCTTTTTGTGGGCGGGCACCCCGGCCAGATCGGCGGCGGGAGCTCCCTCCAGCACCAGAGCAATCTCCGGCTGCACCGAGAAGGCGGCGCCGAAGGCACCTCTTGCCCCCACCTCCTGCTGGGCGGTGAACACGAAGGTGCAGTCCATGGGCAGCTCCTCCCGCATAAGCCACAGCAGCACGGCGCAGCCGATGCGGCTGTCCAGGGCCCGGCCCTTCAGCAGGCCGTTCCCGAAGAGCTCAGGAGTGCTGTCAAAGGCGGCCACGTCGCCCAGACGGACCAGCTTTTCCGCCTCTTCCTTGCTCTTGGCTCCAATGTCCAGGTAGAATTCGTCCAGCTTGGGGACGTTCTTCTCCTCGTCCCGGCTCACCAGATGGTAGGCCTTCAAGCCCACCACGGCGGGCAGCAGCCTGGGCCCAACCAGCACTCGCTTGCCCAGCAGTACCCGGCGGTCAATGTGGCCCACCGTGTCGAATTTCAGGTAGCCCTCGTCGGTGATGGCGCGCACCATCAGGCCCACCTCGTCCATATGGGCGGTGAGCAGCAGCTTGTTGCCGGTGGCCTTGGCGCCCTCCTTAAAGGCAATCACATTTCCCATGGCGTCCACCCGCAGTTCGGTGGCGTACTGACCGGCCACCTCCATCACGCAGTCCCGCACCTGGTCCTCCCAGCTGGACACGCCGGGCAGGGCGCACAGTCTTCTCAGCAGTTCCTTCACAGCTGCCCCTCCTTTCCCAGATCCTCCACAAAGGCGGCCAGCAGGGCCGCGGTGTGCTCCAGATCGGTGAGAGACAGCACCTCAATGGGGCTGTGCATATATTTCAGGGGCAGGGACAGCACCGCCGTGGCCACGCCCTCCCGGCTGATCTGCATCTCCCAGCCGTTGGTGCCGGTGTGGCCGCTCATGACCTCCTGCTGGAAAGGAATTTCCCTTTCCTGTGCCTTGTCCAGCAGCCTTTGGGTCATCCAGCGGGCCATGTTGGGGCCCACACCGATGGCGGGGCCGCCCCCCAGCAGGAAGGTCTTGTCAGCGGGGCCGTCGGGGGTGCGGCCGTGGGTCACGTCCACGGCGATGCAGCAGTCGGGCTGTACCGCCCAGGTGCCCACGGTGGCGCCCACACCGGAGACCTCCTCCCGGGTGGAGCCCATAACGTACACATCCATGTCCAGTTCCTTATCCTTCAGCAGCTCCATGCAGCGCAGCAGAATGGCAAAGCAGGATCGGTCGTCCATGGCTTTGCCGCACATCTGGTCCTCCCCCAGAGGGAAGCAGGAGCCCCGGTACACCATGGGGGTGCCCACCAGCTGTTCCGCCTGCTCCTGGGTCAGACCGGCGTCTATCACCAGTTCAGCGATGGGCACGGACTTGCTCTCGTCGTCCTGCTCGGGGCCGGGGCTGGCCACCATGCCAACCATGGGGGGCTGGGTCAGGATGGTCACCTCCCGGCCGGGCAGCATCCGGGGGTCCACCCCGCCGATGGTGCGGAACCGGAGATAACCCTCCTCCGCCCCGGTGACGATGAGGCCGATCTCATCCAGATGGGCGTCCAGCAGAACCTTCCCGGCGTCCGGTTTGCCGCAGCGGCGCACACCGATCAGGTTGCCCATGCGGTCGATGCTGGTTTCGTCCACCAGGGGGGCCAGCAGGGCCTGGGCGGCCTGTGCCGCCGGGGTCTCAAAGCCGGAGGGCGCCGTGCAGCCGCACAGGGTCTCCAGCACAGTTTTCATATCCAAATGTAACTCCTCCTTATGAGGCTATTTATGACAATCCATAAATGATCTTCTTGAAGGCGGCGCCACGCTCCATAAAGTTCTTGAACTTGTCAAAGGAGGCGCAGGCGGGAGACAGGATCACCACGTCACCCGGCTTGGCGGCCTTGTGGGCGGCCAGTACCGCCTCCTCAAAGCCGTCAATGACGGTGATGGGCAGGGCGGCGGGGAGATAATCAGGGCAGTTCTCCACGGCGGCCTTGATCTTCTCCGCGGTATCGCCTGTGAGGAACAATTCCTTTACATGGCCGATGATCTCAGGGCCAAGCACGTCGAAGGGGATGTGCTTGTCGTAGCCGCCGGCGATGAGGATCACCTTCTGGTGGAAGGAGCGCAGGCCGGCAATGGTACGGGAGGGGCTGGAGGCAATGGAGTCGTTGTAGTACTTCACACCGTTCAGGGTGCGCACCAGCTCAATGCGGTGCTCCACTCCGGCAAACTTCTGGGCGAAGTCCCGCACCACCGGATCGGGCACCAGGCCGTCCAGGGCGGTAATAGCCGCCATATAGTTCTCCACGTTGTGGGTGCCGGGGAGCAGGATGTCGGCTACCGGCAGCACCGGGCGCTCGTGCATCTCGTTGCGGACCCAGATCGCCCCATCCCGCAGGAAGGCGCCCCGGGCGGGCTCGGACAGGCGGCTGAACATGGCCACCCGGCCCTGGGCCTCCCCGGCAAAGCCGTGGGTGATCTCGTTGTCGGCGTTGACCACCAGCAGATCCTGTTCGCTCTGATGGAGGAAGATGTTCTCCTTGGCCTCAATGTACTCCTCCATGGACTTGTGGACGTCCAGGTGGTTGGGGGCCAGGTTGGTGACCACGGCGATGTTGGGGCTCCGGTCCATGGTCATCAGCTGGAAGGAGGACAGCTCCAGCACGGCGATGTCCCCCGGCTCCATGCCGTCCACGTCGGGCAGCAGGGGCTTGCCGATGTTGCCGCCCACATAGACGGTCTCCCCCGCCGCCTTGAGCAGCTCGGCGATGATGGTGGTGGTGGTGGTTTTTCCGTCGCTGCCGGTGACGGCGATGGTGCGGCAGGGGCAGACCTGGAAAAAGACCTCCATCTCAGAGGTGAGGATGGCCCCCTTCTGCTGAGCGGCCACCAGCTGGGGCAGGTCGGGCCGCATACCGGGTGTGCGGAAGATGACCTCAAAGTCCAGGTCCTCCAGGTAGTCCTCCCCCAGCTTCAGGGTGGCGCCCAGGCTCTCCAGCTCCTCGGCCAGACCGGCGAAGGCGCTCATGGGCTTTTTGTCGCAGGCGGTGACCTTCACACCCGCCCGCAGCAGCATTTTGATCAGGGGGGTGTTGGACACGCCGATGCCGATGACGGCCACCCGCTTGCCCTTCAGACCCGCCAGATATTCCTGTATGGTGGAACGCTTCATAACAGTTCCTCCCTTTTCATAGTTTAACCAATTTATTATATCCCACCTGAAGAGAAAATGCAAACGCTGAGCGCTTTTGATTTGACAATCCGGGCAAGATAGCGTAAAATAGTCGGGCAAGCAAGCTGGACAGCCGCGCCTGCGGGGCGAAAGGCCCGTGGGTGAGGAAAGTCCGGGCTCCATAGGGCAAGGATAACGGGTAACACCCGCCGGGGGCGACCCTAGGAAAAGTGCAACAGAAATAGACCGCTGGCCGGTTGCCTCCATGTGGAGGCGGATGCATCACGGCGGCCGCAGGCCGACGTGATACACCCATTTTCCGAAACTAGGAACAGGACCGCCTTCAGATGGAGGCGACCGGCCAGTAAGGGTGGAAAGGCGAGGTAAGAGCTCACCCGATGGCGTGCCAAGCGTCCATCGCTGTAAACTCTATCCGGAGCAACGCCGTGGAGGGACAATAGGCCGGCCCGGCCGTCCCGGGGAGGCGGCTTGAGCGTACCGGCAACGGTGCGTCGAGATAGATGGCTGTCTTAAAGGACAGAACCCGGCTTACAGGCTTACTTGCAGATACGGCGGCTCGGAGCGTGCAGCTCCGGGCCATCTTTTTTTGCAAAATCCCTTGACTCTTCCCTTACGTCAGATGGTAAACTGTCCTTACCCAAGGAGGGATGGCCCATGAAAATGAAGGAAGTATGCGCCCAGACCGGGCTGACAGAGCGTGCGGCGCGGTTCTACGTTCAGGAAAAACTGGTGGTTCCCCTGGCCCAGCGCCGGGGCGGACGGACCTGGCTGGACTTCTCCCCTAACCACGTGGACCGGCTGAAAGCCATCTCCACCCTGCGGAAGGCGGGCTTCACCCTGGAGGAGATCCGCGCCATGATCGAGGATTTTCAGAAGAACGCCTCCGGGGCGGCCTTTTCCCTCCGGCAGCGGCTCCAGGCGGCCATAGACGCCTACGACAAGCTGCGCTTCACCGACACCGCCCAGGCCAGCGGCCTGGAGGATTACGCCGCCCTGCTGGAGCGGGAGGTCAAGGGCCGTCCCATCCCGGAGTCCGACCGGGTCCATGGAAGTCCCAACAGCTGGGTTACCGGCGTGGAGGCGGTCTGTATGCTGGAGGCGGCCTATCTTATGCTGCGGCTCTACGTCTTTTTGCTGGATCACTTCTCCGATTACTCTGTCCTGCTGCAAGCCGCTGCCTGGAATCCGCTGGTCTTTGTCCTGCTCTTTGTTGTGATCCCCCTGCCCATCGCTCTGGTGCTGGGCAGCAAGGCGGGCAAATGGATCTGCCGGCATTTGGAATATATTCCATGAGAAAAGGAGCCTGCCGCAAATGCGGCAGGCTCCTTTTTTATAAACTCAGCCCTGATCCCAGTTGTGCCAGACGTTCTGAACGTCGTCGTTGTCCTCCAGCAGGTCAATGAGCTTCTCCATGTTCTTGATGTCGTCCTCATTTTCCAGCTTGACGTAGTTCTGGGGCACCATCTCCACGGCGGCCTGAACGAAGGTGTAGCCCTTCTCCTCCATGGCGGCCAGCACAGTGCCGAAGGAATCGGGATCGGTGTACACCTCAAAGACCTCGTCCTCCACCTGCATATCGTCGGCGCCGCAGTCCAGAGCGTCCATCATGACGGTGTCCTCGTCCAGGTCCTCTTTCTCGATGATGATGACGCCCTTGCGGTCAAAGGACCAGGACACGCAGCCGGTGGCACCCAGGCCCTTGCCGTACTTGTCCAGCAGGTGACGGACCTCGGGGGCGGTGCGGTTGCGGTTGTCGGTGAGGGCGTCCACGATGACGGCCACGCCGGAGGGGCCGTAACCCTCATACACCACGTTCTCGTAGCTGTCGGTGTTGCCGGAGCCCAGAGCCTTATCGATGGTGCGCTTGATGTTGTCGTTGGGCATATTGGCCGCCTTGGCCTTGGCGATAACGGTAGCCAGGCGGGAGTTGTTGTTGGGGTCGCCGCTGCCGCCGGTCTTGACGGCCACGATCATCTCGCGGGCGATCTTGGTGAAGATCTGGGAGCGCTTGGCGTCGGCCGCGCCCTTGGTCTTCTGAATATTATGCCACTTGGAATGTCCTGACATTGGTACTCGTTCCCTTCTCGTCGAAAATCAGCGCATCTAGTTTATCACTTTTTCTGTGGCTTGACAAGCCCTCACAGGTAGGAAAACACCTCTTTATGGGTCTGGGTGGTGAGCACCTCCACCTTGGGGAAGCCGTCGGTCAGCCACTTGGCCAGCACAGGCACCACCACCTGCTCGGTGGGATAGTGGCCGGCGTCGATGAGGTTGACCCCCAGAGCCTTGGCGTCCAGGAAGCCGTTGTACTTCACATCGGCGGTGACAAAGGTGTCGCAGCCCAGAGCCAGAGCGTCCTTGAGCATATCGGCGCAGGCGCCGCCGCCCACGGCCACCCGGCGTACCGGGCGGCGGGCGTCCACGAAGCGCACCCCGTTTGCCCCCAGCGTCTCCTTCACGAAGGCGGCGAAGGCGGGGGCGTACATGGGCACTCCGGCGGTGTTGCCCACCCGGCCGATGCCGTAGGGGCGGCCGGAGGAATCCACCCCGTCCTGCTTGAGCTGCTCAATGTTGGTAAGACCCAGCTTGCGGGCCAGAGCGTCGTTGACGCCCCCACACACCGCGTCCAGGTTGGTGTGGGCGCACACGGCGGCGATGTTGTGCTCCACCAGAGAGAGCAGGATACGCCCGTCAGGGGTGGCGTCGGTCACCGACTTGGCGGGGAAAAAGATCACCGGATGGTGGGACACAATGAGCTGACACCCCAGCTGGGCGGCCTCAGCCACCACCTCTTCGGTGATGTCCAGGCTCACCAGCACCTTGTCCACGGTCCGGTCCCCCCGGCCCACCAGAAAGCCCGCGTTGTCAAAGTCCATCTGGAGGGAAAAGGGGGCCAGCCCATCCAGATACTGATAGATCTCTCTTACGGTTGCCATGACAGCCACTCCTCTCGCAGTTCCAGCAGGCCCCGGTGGGCCCGCTCCATTTCGTCCAGACGCCCGGCGTCGGCGCTCCGGGTGGAGCGGCGCAGCCCCTCCACCGCCCGGCCGGTCTGGTCAATGAGCCGGTTTAAGTATTCGCTCCGCAGAGGGTCGGCCTCCCCCCTGCTCTGCCGGCCTGCCCACAGCTCACCGGCGGTGAGCTCCGGCATGGGTCCGGCCTTTACCTGGAAGGTCGTATAAATGGTATCCCCTTCCCGGGTCAGGATTTCCCGGGCAATGGTGTAGCCGTGCTCCTGGAGCCACAGCCGCAGCTGGGGCTGGGCGCTCATGGGCTGGAGGAGCAGCAGGCAGTCCTCCCGCCACGTCCAGGGCGCGGCGGACAGGATGGCGGCGATGGTCTCGCCCCCCATGCCGGCGATGGCGATGGTGTCGGCCTCGCCGGGGCGCACCCCCGCCAGGCCGTCGCACAGCCGGAAGTCCATCTGCTCGGTCAGGCCGTATTTCTCCGCCGTGGCCCGGGCACGGTCCAGAGGCCCCTGCCGCAGGTCGCAGGCCAGAGCCTTTGTGATGATCCCCCGCTGAAGGAGCCACACCGGCAGATAGGCGTGGTCGGTGCCGATGTCGGCAAATTTGGCCCCCTGGGGCACCAGCCGGGCCACCGAGCGCAGCCGGGGAGTCAGTTCCATGGGACGCATCCCTTCACCTCCTACGAAAAAAGGAGCGGTCTGACCGCTCCTTTTTTACGGTTGTTACTGAGCAGCGCCCACGCTGGCGTTGATCTTGGCCAGCAGCTCGTCCACGTCCACGCCGTGGACCATGCAGGCCTCCTCCACGGTCTCGCCCCGGGAAGAGGGGCAGCCCAGGCAGTGCATACCGATGGACAGGAAGATGGGAGCGGTCTCGGGAGCGATGTCCAGGATATCGCCGATGATGGTATCTTTGGTAATCTGAGCCATAAAGGGAATACCTCCAAATTTCTAGGATATTGGTAGTATATCCGATTTTCTCCCTTTTTGCAAGAGAGACTTGCTTTTTATCCAAAAATTCTGAGAGATGGTTCGATACTCACCCGGCCTTCCCCTCATCCGTCATTTGCTCCGCAAATGCCACCTTCCCCCAGGGGAAGGCTTCCTTTATAAAAAGGCCAGGGCCTCCCGGATGTTCCGGACCTTGATGAGCTGGAGCCCGTCGGGCACCTCCAGCTTGGCCCCGGTGCGCTGGGGCACCAGGCATTTGGTGAAGCCCAGCCGGTGGACCTCGCTGAGCCGCTGACCCAGGGCGTTTACCGACCGCAGCTCTCCGGTGAGGCCCACCTCCCCGATGGCGGCCAGGTCGCCGGGCACCGGCCGGTCCCGGAAGGAGGAGGCCAGAGCCACCACCATAGCCAGGTCTGCGGCGGGCTCGTCCAGGTTGAGGCCGCCGATGACGTTAATGTAGGCGTCGCAGGAGCTGACCATCAGCCCGCCCCGCTTCTCCAGCACCGCCAGCAGCAGGTTGGCCCGGTTGAAGTCGAAGCCGTTGCAGGTGCGCCGGGGCACGTTGAAGCTGGTGGGGGCCAGCAGGGCCTGGACCTCCGCCAGCACCGGCCGCACCCCCTCCATGACGCAGGTGACGCAGGTGCCGGGGGTGTCCTGGGGGCGCCCGGCCAGCAGCATCTCCGAGGGGTTGGGCACCTCGGTGAGACCGGCGTCCCCCATCTCGAACACGCCGATCTCGTTGGTGGCCCCAAATCGGTTCTTGGCCGCCCGCAGGATGCGGTAGGAGTTCTGCTGCTCCCCCTCGAAGTAGAGCACGCAGTCCACCATGTGCTCCAGCACCTTGGGTCCGGCAATGGAGCCCTCCTTATTGACGTGGCCGATGACAAACACCGTCACCCCCCTGCCCTTGGCCAGATTCATCAGGGCCATGGTGCAGTCCTTCACCTGGCCGATGCTGCCGGGGGCGGCGGACAGCTCTCCGTTGTACATGGTCTGGATGGAGTCCACGATGAGCACGTCGGGCTGGAGGGCGGTCACCGCCTCCACCACGTCGTCCAGGTTGGTTTCCGCCAGCAGATAGAGCTCCTGCCCCCGCACCCCCAGCCGCTCGGCACGCAGCTTGATCTGCCGCTCGGACTCCTCGCCGGAGACGTAGAGCACCTTGGCAAACTTACATAGGTTCTGGCAGATCTGGAGCATGAGGGTGGACTTGCCGATGCCCGGGGCGCCGCCCACCAGCACCAGGGAGCCCTGAACGGCGCCGCCCCCCAGCACCCGGTCCAGCTCGTTCATGCCGGTCTGGAACCGCAGCTCCCGGGTGGTCTCCACCTCGTCCATGAGCCGGGGTTTGATGCTGCCCCGCCGCTCCCCCACCGTGGCCACGGCCGCGGAGCTCTTCCGCTTGGTCTCGGCGGGCTGCTCCACAATGGTGTTCCACGCCTTGCAGGCGGGGCACTGGCCCGCCCACTTGGGCAGCTCGTTGCCGCATTCAGTACAGTAAAACATGGTCTTTGCTTTCATGGGTGGATGATCCTCCCTTTATTCTTTGGTGTAGCCGCCCTGTACGGCGGCGTTACGATGTAAAATTGCCCTCATATTGCAGCCACGCCCCGGTGAGAGCGGCGGCCAGCTGGAGCTGATAGCCCTCCGAGCGCAGCTTGCCCTCCTCCTCCGGGTTGGACAGAAAGCCGCACTCCACCAGAATGGCAGGGCGTGTAATATGGTTCATGAGGTAGACCGTGTCCGGGATGGGCTTGGCCTGGCGCTCATTGGTTTGGTCCACCGTCTGCCGCAGCGCCTCCTGGGTGTGGACGGCAAACTCCTGACTCCCCTGGGTGGGGGCGTAAAACACCTGTGCCCCGTGGTACTTGGCGTTGGTGAACATATTCTGATGAATGCTCAGCAGCACCCCGTTTTCCGTCCCCTCCACCATCGCCACCCGGTTTTTCAGGTCAGAGACCTTCTTCTCTCTTAATGTATCCGCTTCCGAGTCGTGGAGAGATATATCCTCCTGCCGCAGCACCACCGGCGATTGGCCGCACAGCCCCAGCAGCAGGTCCAGCTTCTGGACGATGGCCAGATTGATCTGGCTCTCCGGCACGCCGGTGAGAGACACCGCGCCCCCGTCCTCCCCGCCGTGGCCGGCGTCCAGCACCAGAACAGGCCGTCCGCTGTCCATAGGCCCCGCGGTCTGTACCGTGCCTCCCGGCCAGAACACCAGATAACCGGCGGTGGCCAGAGCCAGCACCCACAGCAGGGCCCACTGTCCGATCCGCTTCATACCGCTCCCCCCTTTTCAAGGAAGGATATGCGGCGGCGGGGCGGGATAGAAGAAACTGTCCCTGCTATTCTACCATGAAGCGCCCGGCTTGTCCAAATTTCTGTTGCCTTTTTGCCGCCCAGGGGCTAAGATGGAAGCAACAACCATGGAGGTGAGCCCAATGGTCATTGATAAAATGAAAAACGCGCCCCTGTATTACGGTCTGGGCCAGCGGTTCCAGCAGGCCCTGGAGTGGCTGGCCAAGGTGGACCCGGATACCCTGACCCCCGGCCAGAGAGTGGACATCGACGGCGACAACGTGTACGCCACCCGGTTTGACGTGGACACCAAGCTCCCCGCCGACTGCAAACTGGAGTGCCACCGGGACTACGCCGATATTCAGTATGTGGTATCCGGCACCGAGGGCATGGGCTACTCCCTGCCCGACGCCCCCCTGAAGCAGCTCAGCGAGTACACCCCTGATATCCAGTTCTTCACCACCGACTGGGACACCCTCACCGTCCGGCCCGGCACCTTCTACATCGTCTGGCCCCAGGATCTCCACGCCCCCCGTGTGGCCCTGGAGTCCCCCGTGCCTGTGAAGGTCATCGTGGCCAAGGTAAAGCTGAACTGAGTCAAAACCTCCGGCTAAGCCGGAGGCTTGAGTAGGCCCTATAAGGGCCTGATACGGACGAAGCCCCTTAAGGGGCCCCGAAAGGTTTGCCGACTGCATTTCTTTCTCGGGCTACCC
>NZ_NFIL01000027.1:0-37535 GCF_002161755.1 Flavonifractor sp. An4
TCTGCTGTCAGGGCGAACGCCGAGACCGGAACCGCCCTTCAGGCGGCGGGAGTAGTAGTGGTGGTAGTCGCCGGGGTCACGTTGACGGATCCCCAACCGGGGCACACGCTGGTGTTGGGTACAACCAGCTTGGTCAGGCTCTGGAGCTGCGCAATCTGGCCCTGGATGCAGGACACAGTGCCGTTGATGGTGGCATTAAAGACCGCCTGCTGGGCAATCTGAGCCTGGAGCGCGTTGATCTGGCCGGTGTAGTCCTTCACAACGTCGGTCAGCTTCTGATCGACATAGACCTGGGACTCCAGCAGGCCAATGCGGGCGTCCTTAGCGGCAATCTCCTGCATCAGGTTCAGCTCGTAGCGGTTGACGGCGGTGTTCTCGGAGCAGCAGCCGCCAGCAATGCCGCTATGCAGGTTCAGCAGGCCAGCGCCCCCGTTCAGCAGGCCCAGAGCAGTACCGGCAATTCCGAGACCCAGGCCAGCACCAGCAACACCCTTGCTTGCAAATTCAGCCATTTTCCATATCTCCTTTCATAAAAATAGGAGGGCACAGCATTGACGCCTTGCGTCCTCGCCGGTACATTGTCCGGCTCCCGCTATGTCCTCCTTATGGAGATATTCTAAACTTTATATTTTGTTTTGAACTGACAACAAAACGGCTTGAAAACAGCATAAAAAGCACAGAAAAAGGACGCCCTCTATAGGGCGTCCTGAATTTTTCGGATAGCTTTGGAGAAAAGCCGTTGTGATGTTTTCTCGGTGATGTTCAGCCGGTCGGCAATCTCGTTGTGGGAGAGGTCATCAAAGATTTTGAGCAGCAGCACCTGGCGTTCACGGGGCTTTAGGACTGTGCCATTGATGGCATCCATTAGGCGCTTCTGGCTGGTGACAGACTCAACGCGGCGGCGCTCCTCAATGTGGCGGCTGCTCATATTAAAGAGGCTTGTGGCAAGTGGGGCAAGTTTTCCCACCTTTGTTGCCGCCAACAATGGTTTTTTTGGTTTTCTTGGTCGTTTTGACGTTTGTAATTTTCTGTGTTGCCATTATTCAACGCCCCCATTCTGCGTATAGCTGGAGTATTCGCCGGACTGGAAAACATTATTTCCACTGCCTTCCCCGGTATCTTGCTCGATGGTGGTAGTTTCGGTTGTAGTCGAAGTCTCCTCGATCACCACACCAGCCTCCAAGATATTGTGGATGGAGTCTACCTCACCGCGCAGGGCGGAAATCTCGCCGCCCTGGCGATGGATCACGGTGCCCTGATAAATGCAAACGCAGAGGCACACGGCAGCCAGCACGGCGGCCAACACAGAGACCAGCCGGAGACGCCGCGCCGCCGCTGTGGCCGCCTGTACGTCCTCACGGGCGCTTTCCCACATCTTCAAAACCAGTTTCAAAAGGCCCTGGCTCATCTGTAGACCTTCACGCTCGGCTTCGTCAATGATCTTCTTTGCGTCGTCCATTTAGCTCATCCTCTCTAAAATCTTTTGGAGCGCTGCGTTAATAACCTGCCGGTCTTCCATGCGATTCTCCAGGTTTTCCAGCCTGTTGAAAAGGGTCTTGATCTGCTCGGAGTGGCTGGCATGGATTCCGGCGGCGTCTCGCTGCCATTCCGCAATCTTGTCCAGCTTGTGGCTCATGTCCGTAGTAGTGGCAATCAGTTGGTCAATCTTGCTGTCCTGCTGCGGGTCCGGTTTTGTGTCGCGGCCAATGCCGTAAAAGAGGGACACGGCGGAGACTCCCACGGCAATAACTGATACAATGATGGAGTAATCCATTTAATACCCCCGATCTGCTATGTTGACTTTTAGGTTTATATTATTATATAATAATAATTTTAGATTTTCAATAGATAAGGGCAAAATGGGTAAAGAAAACCGCCCCATAAGGGGCGGTATGTCAAACAAGGGACTCATTGCTTAAATCTCCTCCAGGAAGAGCAAAATCGCCTACGCTCGTCTCAACTCTATCAAGATAAAGAAGATTGTGTTCTTTTGCGTACTCTTTGCTAATTTTATATAACCTTTTCACGTAAACAAAACCACCAGCGAATTGGTAAGCAGCCCCTTCTTCCGCGTTTTCTTTGTTGAGCGCAGGGAGGTGAGAGCAATCACCGTCTACGATAAAGTGGATTCCTTCGATGAAAAGCGTTGTTCCGTGTCCGGGAAGAAAAGCGGTTCTGCGTCCCTTCCATTTAGGGTGGGTTCTTTGAAAGTCAGAGAAAATGCCCTTGTAATCATCGCCGATCTTGCTAAACTCCGACTTGCTAATGTAAATCATATCCTGTTTCATGGTGTTACCTCCTATCAAATAGCGACGATACCAACAATTCGGGAGCAGATCAGCCCGGCGTCCTCAAAGGCCTTACGGGCCAGAGCGGCGGAAGTGGTGCGGATGGCCCAGTCAATGGAGGGGCGGCCCACGGTCTCCTCGTATACTACCAGGTATTCGCGCTCCTCAGCAGGAACAGCAGGCTTGCGGGTGTTGCGGCGGCGGAACAGGTTAAACAGTTTCATGGTGATTCCTCCTTGCGGTTTGGCTTTGTTGTGGCTACATCATACACTATCGGATAGTGTATTGTAAATAGACATGATGCACAAGGTTTACAATACTGATTTGTGCAAGGTGTACACTATCCCATAGTGACAAGACGTGATACAATATAAAGCAAGAAATGGGGGTGAGATCAGCATGGTAACAGCCGCGAAGAGAGAGGCTAATAAAGCGTGGGACCGCAAGAACATGGTTAATCTCTGCTGCCGCGTTAGGCGGGAATATGCGGACCGTGTGCGGGCCGTGTGTGCTGATAACGGGGAGTCAATAAACGCCGTTCTCAAGGCTGCTCTGGACGACTATTTGCAGAGGTATGAGCAAGAGACGGATGGGTAGAATTTGCAACTTTTTGAGGCACTTAACGAAGTGTAAAGTCAGATAACGCACAGGCTAGGATTCCTAAAATAAAAAAATTTTTAAAGCCGCAATCTGTTGTGAGACAATGGATTGCGGTTTTACTTTAGCGTAATGACTTGTCACATAACACGCTTCCCACTCGCACCCTTATAGTAGAACGAAAGACTTACAGGTTACGGCCCGGAGGGAGGTGTCACAGATGTACAAGACGGACAAACAGCGGGAGAAAGAGGGCTTGCTTACCTACTACACGGCTCCCCAGCTGGATCAGGCTTGCGCAGACTACTTTGCCGCCTGTGACGCCGATGGGACGAGGCCCACAAAGCCCGGTTTGCTCCTGTACCTCGGTGTCACTGAGAAGGAGTGGAAAGTGTGGGAGGCGGGGGAGCCGGGATACAAGAGACACCCGCAGATCTGCCAAAAAGCCCTGTTGGAGATCCGCAACCGCCTGGAGCAGAGGACCGACGCGGCGGCGATCTTCCTCCTGAAGCAGAAACCATATGGAGGCTATACTGACAGGCCGGAGGCGGAAGGCGCTGGGCTTCTCAAGGTCTCTGTATCGTTCGGGACACCTCCCAAGGGCCGCAAAGACAAGCGTACTTAATAAAATAGTCATTTTGTTGAGTTGGCATAAATCCTTAAAGCCTTGTGCCGCAATGGATACGGCGTTTCGGTAAACCTGGGGCAATAAGCGTCACCCCCTCCTGGCTGCTGGTTGGGCATTATAACGGAGGCCCTGCCCGTGGCGCGGTGCTGCTGCTGGACCGTTGCAGGCAAGGGGGGAGGGGGGTACCCCCTACCACCACCCCCACCTGGTAGGGGGTAGCGGAAAACGAGGGGGTGGTTGCGGAGAGGGGTATAGGGGTATCGCCACACCCGCTACACAACAGAGGGAATCCAAATGGTAACAATGAAGGCAATGTGCACAGACGGACAAGAAGTCCTGTGCAAATTCTCTAGGATGGTACTACAGGAAACCCCGCTTGTTGAGGCGACGATGTGTGAGACGCGGCACGGAGATTACTGTACTTATCTTGCCATTGACAGAAAGCTGGATAGCATGGATTTGCTTGATTTGTACAGCATATTGGAACACATAGTTTCCAGTGAATCAGAACGAACAGGGAATGGCCTGCTTTTTTTGGAATCAGGTTACACCATTCATACGGGCGCAGAGCCCATCACAGGCCCGTGAGCAAAGCCTCATAAACTCACAACATAGCCCCTCAGACTGGGGCTATATATGGCCTTGTAGCTCAGTTGGCAAGAGCGTTTCGCACATAATGAAAATGTCGCCGGTTCGAGTCCGGCCAAGGTCGCTTGTTGTTCACTCTTTTGTATCCCATTGGCCCGTCAGCCACACAGACGGGACGGCAGGGGCGTGTGGCGCTCCTGCCTGCCTTTGGGTATCTATGCCGCTCCTGACCGCATGAGGTTGGTAGCTGCACCACCCGGGCGCAGATCCGGGCCTCCTTTTCGATAGCCCCGGGGGGTTCTTCCCCTGCCTCCTGGGGCCTTTCCCTATAGGGGGGGGTAGAAGAAAACAGGGGGTGGGTGTTTCAATATGGAATCCCCAAAAATTTCAAAGAAAGCTGCGGTAGTTCAGGGCAGGTGGGTGTTATGCCCGCTGACCTATGCAAAGATCGGAGCGATAGAAGCCGGGGCCACCGGAAAGGGTGTAGCCCCATATTGTAGGAAGTGCGGGTGCGCACATCCTGTCAGATTAGAGCCCTAGAGGCCAGTTATCGAGCATGACTCGGTATCTGGCCTCTTTTATTTTGTCTGGAGGCTGTTATGGCAGGCAGAAAACCGAACAAGCCTACGGGCGAAATTAAACTGGATCTTGGCGAGCTGTACGACAAGCAGTGGAAGTTTATTGACAGCCCAAAACGGTACACGGCATACGGCGGTGCCCGTGGCGGCGGCAAGACTCACGTTCTCATACGAGCCGCCATCAAGGGCGCTCTGGAGTACCCAGGAATCAAGATCCTCATTCTGCGCCGGACTTACCCGGAGCTGGAACAGACCATCATTCAGCCCATGAACAAGCTGATCAATTCCGCTACGGTAGACGGAAGGCCGTGCGGTGACATGATTGCCAGCTACAACGGAACCATGCGGATGATGTTCTTTGCCAACGGGTCAGCCATCAAATTCGGCCACTTGCAGTCGGCGGCAGCCATCACGGAGTATCAGGGCCAGGAATATGACTGGATCTTCATGGACGAGGCAACCCACTTTACGGAGTATGAGTTTCGTACTATGGGCGCTACGCTACGCGGCGTCAACAAGATACCGAAGCACTTTTATCTGACCTGTAACCCCGGTGGCGTAGGCCACCAGTGGGTGAAGCGCCTGTTTGTCACCAGGGAATATGAGGGCATTGAGGACGGAAAGGACTATCTGTTTATCCCGGCCACCGTTGAGGACAACGAGGCTCTTTTAAAATCCTCCCCGGAATATATCCAGATGCTGGACACCCTGCCGGAAGATATCCGGGCCGCACACCGCTATGGCGACTGGGATGCAATGGCGGGCCAGTACTTCTCTGAGTTCCGCAAGGAGCTGCATACCTGTGAACCGTTCTTGATCCCTGCCGAATGGCCCAAATACCGTGCTTTTGACTACGGCCTTGATATGTTTGCCTGCTACTGGTTTGCCATCGACTTTGACGACCGTGTGTGGGTATATCGGGAGTATTGCGAATCCGGGCTGATCGTATCGGAAGCGGCTGCCGCTATGCGGAGGCTCACACCGCCTGATGAACACATCCAGTTTACCGTTGCGCCGCCGGATATGTGGACCACACAGAAGGACACCGGCCGCACCATGGCAGAGGTGTTCATGCAAAACGGCATTGGCCTTGTCTCCGCCAGCAACCAGCGTGTGCAGGGCTGGATGATCGTCAAGGAGTTCCTGAAGGTGCGCCAGGACGGCAAGCCTGGAATGGTGATTTTCAAGGACTGCCGAAAGCTGATCCTGAATCTTCCAGCGTTGCAGCACGACGAGAAGAACCCGTCCGACTGCGCCAAGGAACCACACGACATTACACACAGCCCGGACGCCATCCGTTACGGACTGATCTACAGAACCATGGGCGCACGTCTGGAGCCCGTGAAAAACATGGACGATGACGACGACTACATGGAAGAATACGACGACTTCATGACCGGCGGGGACGCCACAGACGGCTATAGGGTGCTTTTCCCGGAACGCAAGCAAATGGAGCCGCTCCAACACCTCCTGGATGCGCTGGTCAGAGAGTCCTTCCATAGCCAACTGACACTCTCCCCATACGCTGTCGGAAAAGAGCTGATGGTTCACATCCTGCATGACGCAGTAGGCAATCCGCTGCCGCTGCTTCGCACCAAGGATGCGGCCGTTGAGGCGGATCGTTCCGGCACTCTCCCGCATCAGGCCGCACAAGCAGCGGGAAAGGGTGCTTTTTCCCACGCCATTGTCACCCGTGACGGCCAGCACCTCTCCCGGGCGGGCGGAGAAGGAAAGGTTTTGAAATACCGGCGGCTCCCGCTTGTACCGGCAGCTCAGTCCCTCCACAGACAGTCCATCCTGTTCCCCCGCGGCGCGGGAGGGCGGCAGAGTCACCTGAGTAGGCGTGAGTGTGCGAAGGCCCAGAGCGATCCGTTCTGTCTCAGCCAGCCGCCGGAATTCTGCTCCGCTCCAGATCCGCTCCACGATCCCGTCCCGCAGATAGACAGCCCGATCTATGAGATCCGCCAGAAAGTACAACCGATGCTCCGCAATGAGAATGGTGTGTCCCCGACTTTTCAGGTATGCGATTTGATCATGGAGTCTTTCGATGGTTTCCCGATCCAAATTGGCCGTAGGCTCATCCAGAATGTAGAGCTTCGGCCCCATGGCATAGACCGAGGCAAAGGCCAGCAGCTGCTTTTCTCCGCCCGACATGGCGAAGATGTTCCGCCCCCTCAACCGCTTCAGATGCAGGCGGTCGGTGGTATCATCCAGCCGACGGAGGATCTCACCCCGGGTCATACCCTGATTTTCCAGGCCAAAGGCCAGCTCACTGTCGGAATCCATGTTGAAAAACTGACTTTTGGGGTTCTGGAAAACAGACCCCACCTGCCGGGCCAGCTGGTAAAGAGGTTGTTCCCGCACCGGCGCGCCGTGGAGCAGGACCTGTCCGGTCAGCGTGCAGTCCTCCGTAAATGCCGGGATCAGGCCGTTGACCAATTTCGTGATGGTGGTCTTTCCGCAGCCGGAAGCGCCGCAGAGCAAGACACACTCGCCCGGTCGGATGGTCAGATCCACATGGGTGAGGGTGCCCACTTCTTTTGTATAGGAAAAGGACACATCTTGCAGCTCTACCATGGAAACACCCCCAATTTGGCCGCCAGAAGGGCAGCAGTCAACCCCACGCCCACGACAAATGCGGCGCTGTCCACCGGCGAGGCCCACAGCTCCACCAGACTGGTCTTAGGCGCCGGGTCCTCGATTCCCCGGGTTACTGCCGCTGCGGACAGCTCCTCCGCAGTGCCGGTAGCGGAGACCATCAGGGGAACCATGATTCCCTCCAGCTTTGCCAATCCCCGGATGCCCCGCAATCGCATTGCATCGCGGATATAGCCTGTCTCTTCCCGAATGGCTGGGAAGTACCGCAGCGTCACCGAGACGGCTACGATCAGCCGCTGAGGGAAATGGATCTTCCGCATTCCAGCCACCAGATAAGGCATAGGCGTCCGGCGAAGCATCAGAAAGCCGAGCATCAGGCAAGGCATCATTCGGCGGGCATAGTTGGCAAAAATAGAGAAGCTGGTAGCAACCCATCCCGGCGCAGCCGGCAGAATCCAGTATTGCAGGCACAGGATTCCTCCGAAGATCAAGATGCTTTTCCCCACCATGGCAAAGCAGCGATGGAGCAGCATCAGGAGCAGGAGAAAACCGATCCATATCATTTCCATCCAAAAAGGTTGCTCACTAAAGGCTGCCAGATTGGCGAAAACCAGCAGAGCAAGACCCACCCTGGGGTCGAACACCAAACAGCGCCGTGCCTCCTCCATGTTACAGAATCCCCGCCTTCTCAAAGTGCTTGCGGAACATTCCTTTGGCCAGCAGGATACCCAGAATAGCTCCCACGATAGGCGCCCCCACCAGAACCACGATCATACCCGGGGAAGTCAATGCCGCCAAGGTGGAGACATAGGCTTCCGGCATTCCCTGCTGGCTGATCTGCGCCAGAAAACTGTCCCGCATGATCCAGACAGGCAGCGGGGAGCCGATCATCCCCAGCGAGAAAAACACGTAAGCCAGAGCATTACCACGGAAAGACCGGTAATGGCTACAGATCCGGCAAAGCTCCGCCAGGATGCAGCTCACCGCAAAAGCAATGAGAATCACCACCGTAAATTGGCCAGTAACAAAGTAGATCAAGGCCGTAATAAAGCCCATCAGGACCACTGCGCCGGTCTTTGGCACCTTAGTACACATCATCAGGAATGGGATACCCGCAAATACGGCGATCAGGCCAGGCATCAAGATCCAAAGCAGGGGATGCAGACCGCTGAGAAGCATAAAAGCAAAGTTGATGACAAAGTAGATGGCGGAGAAAATTCCCACCGTAATGATGTCCTTTCCCGTCATCCCTTTTTTCTGCGTGTTCATGATGTACCGCTCTCCTTCAACATAGTTAGATTATGCTAACCGTTATTTCTGAGAAAAGGCGCTCAGCGCGCCCCTCCTTACTGAGTATAGCGACACATCGCCGTTCTTTCTGCTCCGATTGGGCGACTTTATCCCGTTTAGTCATGGAATTTAGCGCTGTGACAGAGATGTACCATCTTCACCATACAGAATCGGTCCGAAACTGCCATGCTGATCTTGGTGGACAGCTTCAATCCGGTTCGGGTGATATGGCAGTAATAAGGCTCCTCAGTCAGCACCCTGACCCCACTGCTGATTTTTCCGGCCAGCACCGATGCGGAATCCACATAGAAAAACATCTGCGCATCTCCGTGGCCCACTTGCTTCATGTACTTCTTCCGCATCATGGCCATACCGCTTTTGCTCACGGTATCAAAGACGATTTCAATCTCTCCAAACCCCGTGAGCATCCGCAGGAGGCCCACAACCTTGCTTTCCTCAAAATAGTGGAACAGGCCGCCGGCGGTGACCAGAATAGGAGCATCCGGCACATCAGCGCGGATCTGCCTGATCCAGTCCTCAGCAAAGGCGTCCCCGGCGAGATAGGTCTCCCGCTCCGGCTCCGGCAGCAGCTCTCGCCGGTACTCCACCACATGGGGCAGATCCACGGCATACCAGTGCGACCTTCCATTGTCGCAGCGGTAATAGGCCGTCTCCAGACCGCAGCCCAGCTGAACGATCACACCGTCCGGCCTGCGCTCCAGAAACGCCCGGATGTACCGATCCATATTGGCGGACCGGGCGGCGGAGGCCAGCAGAGTATACTGGCTCTGTCCGTCCTGCTCCGGCAGGCTGGAAGGCAGTTTCTTTTTCAGTTCCAGCGCCTTTGGATCGTACAGGATCTGCGGGCAGTACTCGCTGGCATAGATCCTGCCCAGCATGGGGACAAACAGCGTGTCCTCTACAACACCCAACTTGGACATGGTCAACCCTCCTATTTGGACGAATTACTTTCTACCCACAAGCAGTCGGGAAGAGCCAAGCATCATCATGGCAGCCCGGCGGCGGGAGCCGAAGGCCTCTTCCGCGGTATCAATGAGCCGGACATCCTGATAGCCCATCTCCCGCAGTTTTTGGGCAAAGGCATCCATATCGCCGTACAGCTTGGGCTTCATGTCATCATTCAGAGCGAAGACGCCGCCTTTTTTCAGCACCCGCAGGCTCTCCAGCAGCAGCTTGTGCATATCGGCTCCCATGACATTGTGGTAGACATAGTTGCTGATGACCGCATCAAAACTCTCATCGGGGAAATCCAGATGATTGGCGTCGCCATGCTGGAATACACACCGGGAGGCCACACCTTCACTTGCGGCGTTTTTCTCACAGAGGGCCTTGCTGTAATTGTAAACAGCTCCCCAGTAGTCCATGCCAGTGACCTTTGTCTCCGGCCAGGTTAGGGCCGCACGGATCGACAGGGCCCCGGAACCGCATCCGACTTCCAAGAGACTGCCCTGGCCGTCATAGTCCAGATGAGAGAGAACGACCCGGTGAACCTGTTCCATGATCCCGCCGCCGCCAAAGGCATACTGGCGCCTGATCCATGTGATCCAGACCAGCAGGGCTGCCAGCGCCGCCGTAACAACTGAGAGCAGAACGCCGAGAGCTGTGATGTGGAACACCGAAAAGGAGAGTATGGCCAAAACCACGGCCAAAGCCGTAATGCCGCCGATAATATAGAACACGGGATTGGACATCCAGCTCCCGTAGTCTTCGCCGTGACTGCCGAGACGAATTTCTGCTTGTTGATTACGCTTTTGCTGCATTTGATTTTCCTCCTGTTGTTCAATATTTGTGTACAATTCGTTTACGGGTGTTTCTCCTTCGCCTTCCGGCAGACAAAAGAGGCTATGCTCTGAACGGTGCGGACCTTTGCAGGCCCGAATGTTTCCTCCAGACGATGCCGCAGGCTCTCCGCCGTCTCAAAGGGCGGGGTGAACCAGCCCTTTGGCACATACAGCCTGCGGATTAGCCAGTCCGTGCGGCGGTTTTGCCCCCTCACATAGAAGCAGCCGCAGAAGATCCCGCCTGGCCGCAGTACACGAAAGATCTCACGCCAGGCGGCCTCCTTATCCGGAAACGCATGAAACCCGTTGAGCGAGAGCACGATGTCGAAACTGCCATCCCCAAAAGGCAGCGCCCCAACATCCCCCTGCTGAAAGCACACATGGGCAAGTCCCTCGCCCCGGGATTTTGCCCGCTCCAGCATCTCCGGCGAGTAATCCAGGCAGGTGATCTCCGCCTCCGGCATTTCCCGATAGAGGGGCATGGTCAGTATGCCGGTACCCACGGGGACTTCCAGCAGTCTTCCGGAAAACCCCTCCGGTATTCCGGAAAGGGCGGCGGAAAGGTAGTCCTGGGTTTCCGCCCGATCCATTCCCCATATCAGGCGGCATACCGCTCGGCCTGACAGGGTGGAACAGGTGATCATGCCATCATAAAATGTCCGTTTGCCTCCCAATCCCCGGTAGGCGTTTTGAATCCGCTCTTCTTGTCCCATTTTTTCACCTTCACTCACTCAAGCACCCAGCGCCACATCCAGCGTCATCATGAGGGTAAAACCGACTGCAAACAGAATAGTCCCTATATTGGAGTGCTTTCCCACTGACATCTCCGGGATCAATTCTTCCACTACCACATAGACCATCGCTCCGGCGGCAAAGCTCAGGGCGTAAGGCAGTACCGGAACCAAAATCCCCGCCAGAAGGATGGTCAGAATCGCACCTATGGGCTCCACTGCGCCGGACAGCGTCCCATACAGGAAGGAGCGGGATTTGGAGACCCCCTCCGCTTTCAGGGGCATGGAAATGATCGCGCCCTCCGGGAAGTTCTGAATGGCAATTCCCAGAGAAAGAGCCAGCGCCCCCGCCAGCGTGATCCCGCTGTCTCCGTAGAGCCACCCGGCATAGACCGCCCCGACCGCCATTCCTTCCGGAATATTGTGCAGCGCCACAGCCAAGGTCAGCATGGTTGTTTTTCCAAGACTGCTTTTGATGCCCTCAGCCTCCGCGCTACCGCGGTGCAGATGCGGGATCAGCCGATCCAGTCCCAGCAAGAAAAAGATGCCGAGCCAGAAACCCACAACGGCGGGGACAAAGGACCACCGCCCCATGTCCGCTGCCTGCTCCATCGCGGGCAGCAGCAGGCTCCAGATGGAAGCCGCCACCATGACCCCCGCCGCAAAGCCGGTGAGCGCACGCTGTACCATCTCACCCAAATTGTTCCGCAAAAAAAAGACGCAGGCCGCCCCCAGCGTCGTCCCGGCAAAGGGAATCAGCAGCCCTTGCCATAGTTCAATCGGCATATTCTCCTCCAATCTTGCCGCAGTGGTTTTCTGCAAAGTCGATCCGGATGATTCGGAGGCACATCGATCTGTCGGTCAGCTTTGCCAGTGGCTAACAGGTGCAACCGAACACTGTATAAGAATCTCCGGTACAGAGCCCTTATCAATTTTACATTTTTCCATAGTCGCCTTTCAAAAGGTATGATACTCTATGCTTGATTATAGTTAGCTATCGCTAACCAGTCAAGTCATTTTCTGTTAGGGACAGTTAATTTTCCTATCAGCTGTGTAGAGTGTTACGCAAACTCTCACCCGCAACCTTCAAAGTGTGCGAGATTCAGGATTTCTTTTTTCTTTCTCTGGGCGTAACGCAGAGTTTGATATGCTCCGCCGCTGGAATGATCCACACAGAATACCACAAGGTCGCTTCGATCCACCATCTGCCGGTTGCGAATCTGAATGGCACCCTTCGGATGGCTGCCAGCGGCGGCGCTGCACAGTTCAATTTCATCATAATATGCTTCAAAGTTCTCCAAATTGTCCCGCAGCTCTGCCGTCGGATACGGAAGTACCAAAATCAGGGCGCTATTGTCATCCCGCACACGGCGCTGTTGGCGCTTGACGGCAGAAGAAACAATCTGATCAAAGTCTCCGTTACGGCCAACCAGAAACTCCACATATTCCTTTTCCAAAAGCAATGTGTGGATCAGCGACTCCACACGCTCTTCCGCTTTCCAAAATTCCGGAACGGTCCGATGTCCAAAAAAACTGACGGTAAATAGATCCATGTCGTTCTCGTTGGCATTTTCTGACCAACAGCTCCCTCAAGTAAATGTTTCACCTCTTATTATATATAAACATTTACTTGAAGTAAATAATCCTCTAATTGGTTTCAATTATATTTTACCTATTCTGTTGGTAGCATAATGTCGGGAGGTGAAGTGATGCAGACAGAGTTTCCGGAACGATATATCACTCTGGGTTTAAAAATCGCCTATTACAGAAAAAAGGCGGGATTGACGCAGGAGGTTCTTGCTGAACGGATCGGAAAAAGCGTTAATTTTGTCGGCCAGGTAGAAGGAACAGGAACAATTCGGGGTGTATCCTTGGAGACCCTGTTCAAAATCGCCCAAGTATTGAAGATTCAGCCCTCCAAACTGTTGGAGGACGACTGATTAGCATTGTAAAAAGAAAGCGAGTGCTGCCACCGGGGATATATCCGGTGACAGCACTCCTCATTTATAACGGTTTAGGCGTTCCTTCTCTCAGAGCTTCCACTGGCCGGACTCTTTACGGCCGGATACGAACGCTTGATACAAGCCCTCCTGGGCCATGAGCTGGCTGTGGGTGCCCCGCTGAACGATCTGTCCGCCGTCCAGCACCAGGATCTGGTCGGCGTTGCGGACCGTCTTCAGCCGGTGAGCGATCATCAGAATGGTCTTATCCCGGGTCAGGGCTTCGATGGCCTTTTGCAGCCGGTCCTCATTCTCCGGGTCTACATTGGCGGTAGCTTCATCCAGAATCACGATGGGAGCATCCTTCAGGATAGCCCGAGCAATGGAGATGCGCTGCTTCTCGCCGCCGGAAAGACTGGAACCACCCTCACCGATGACGGTGTCATAGCCTTGGGGCAGGGTGAGAATGAAGTCGTGGCAGCAGGCCTTCTTCGCCGCGGCCACCACTTCCTCGTGGGTGGCATTGGGGCGTCCAAACTTGATATTGTTTTCCACCGTGTCGGCAAAGAGATAGACTCTCTGAAATACCATGGAGATCTGATCCATCAGGTCCTCCAGAGTATAGTCCTTCACATTCTGACCGCCCACAAGGACGGTGCCGCTCTCCACATCCCAGAACCGGGCGATGAGATTACACAGTGTGGTTTTCCCGGAACCGCTGGGGCCCACGATGGCGGTGGTGGTTCTGTCCGGGATGGCGAAGGATACATCCCGCAGGATAGGCCGCTGGTCATAAGAGAACGAAACATGGTCGAAGGTAATGCTGTGCTCCCTGGGCGTGCCGGCCCGACCGGTCTCTGCCAGCTGGGGCATGGCGTCCGTCTCATCGGCATGGGCCATGCAGCTGCTGACGATACGCAGCAGGGACATACCGCTACCCGCCGAGGAGATCTGAGCAAAGACCAGGAAGGACATGATGACCACCATCAGGGCGTTGGCCAGGATCATGGTCCCGGAGAGATAGAACCATACCGCTGAGAGCATCATGGCCACGCTTCCCAGCTGGAGCGCGATCCCCTGCGCCATAATATAAGGGGTGAACATCTTTTCGATGTTCAGGTTGCTGCGGCAATTGTATTCCAGGGCTTCCTGCAGGGTACGGTCGCCCCGTCCGGTGAGGTTGAAGGACTTCACCACGCTCATGCCCTGCACATATTCCAGCACCGCCTCCACCAACTTGGCCTCGGACTTCTGACGGTGCGGGGCGAGGGCGGCGGATTTTTGCTCCATGGCGGAGGTGATGAACAAATAAACTGCTGTGGCCGCCACCACAATGAGACCGATCCGCCAGTCAAAAATCAGGATCATCACCGTAAAGACCAGAGCGTTGAGCATCCCGCCCAGCATGGTCACCAACACCATGGGGGCCACAGTCTCCACATTGTCCAGTACAGTGGTGCAGACCCCGGTGAGCTCTCCCAGGCTGTTGTCGTTGAAGTAGCCCATGGGGACGGATTTCATCCGCTGCCCGATGGCCACGCGCTTATTGGCCGCCATGAAGTACCCGGCGTGGGTCTGCTGGAGTTGGGAGAAATACTTGGTCACGGCGCTGCCCAGAATACTGACTGCCAACAGCGCCAGCGCCTGCCACGCCGTGGCATGGCCGGTTTTTCCATCCAGCAGAGCCAGGATGGTGTAGTAAATGGCGGCGATCTCAAACATATGGAACACCGCGTTGAAAAAGCAAGCGATCACCGAGCGCCGGATGTTGCGCTGTTCCTCACCGGCAAACCGCCAGATACCTCTGAATGTCTCGATCATACCGTTTCTCCCTCCTTTACACCCATGTGAGCCTGCCACAGATCGGCGTACAACGGGCAATGGCGCAACAGTTCTTCATGTCTGCCCTGTGCCTCGATGCTTCCATCCTTCACCACCACGATCTGATCTGCGCCGGTGATGGTGGACAGGCGGTGGGCAATGACGATGACCGTCTTACCCTCCACCAGTTTTGCCACTGCCCGCTGGACCACCGCTTCATTCTCCGGATCAATGTAGGCGGTGGCCTCGTCCAGAATCACCACAGGGGCGTTTTTCAGCATGGCCCGGGCGATAGCGATACGCTGCCGCTCTCCTCCGGAGAGATGGGCGCCTCCGCCGCCCACCCGGGTGTCATAGCCATGATCCAACTGGCGGATGAAACCGTCGCATCCGGCGGCTTTGGCGACTTGTTCCACTTCTTGATCCGTGGCATTTACCCGGCCCATACGGATATTTTCCCGGATGGTATCGTCAAAGAGGTAATTGTCCTGAGAAACAAAGGCCACCTGGTCATAGAGTTGTTCCAGCGGGATACGGCTTTCCTCCACGCCGCCCAGGGTAATGCGGCCCTCGGTCACATCCCAGAAACCGGCGATGAGCTTGGCAATGGTGGACTTGCCCGAACCGGAGGGACCAACCAAAGCGGTGAGGCTGCCGGCCGGAATGGTGAGGGAGATGTTGTGGAGGATCTCCTTGTCCTGGGCATACCCAAAGGAGACATGATCCAAGGCGATATCCGGTCTTCCCAGCTGTGACGGCTGTGTTCCGTGATCCTGCTCCGGCTTCAGGAGGATCTCGTCCACCGAACCTACGATGGTACCCACCTTGGCAAGATTATCCACAAAGCCCATGGCGGCAATGAGAGGCCCCACTATGCTCATGGACAGGATGATGGTGGTGAGAAATACCTCCGCGGACAAACTGCCGTCCGTGTAGAAGATCCAGCCCACAGGCAGCACCGTGATAAGGGTGGTGGGCGCGATGGCATAGGCCAGCGCCATTCCGAACTGGCATTTCTTCATCCAGTTGTAGTAGTAGGCAGCATTGGCTCGTACCCGGGAGGAGAACTTCTCATAGGAGTTCTTTCCCTGATTGAAGGCCTTGATGACCTCAATGCCGCCGATGTATTCCACAATGGTCTCGTTCATGGCCTGGGTCGTCTCCACCGCACCCTGATAGTCCTTGCCATAGCTGCCCATGATGGCCATCATAAAAGCCATGCCCACAGGAATGGACACCAGACTCAGCAATGCCATGCGCCAGTCCAGCGTAAACAGATACACGAGAACGCATACCGGCGCCAGCAGATTGGAGGTCATCTCCGGCAGCAGGTGGGCCAGTGTCGTCTCCATACTCTCCACCTGATCTACCACGATCTGTTTGAGCCGTCCGCTGGAGGTGTCCAGAATGTCTCCCAAGGGTAAGCGGGGCATTTTGGACAGAACCATCTTCCGGATGTCCCGCAGGATTTGGAAGGTGGCCTTGTGGGAGAGGGAGAGCGCCAGATTGTAAAGCAGAGTTTTGGCCAGATAGCCACCAAGGGCCACCATGCACCACAGAAGATAGAAGTTCCAGTCCTGCTGCCCGGTGAGAAGCGCTACCAGGATACGCCCTGCCGAGAGATACGGCAGCAGACCCAGCAGGACACCCGCCACCGCGCAGAAGATGGCGGCAATCAGGCCACCGTGATGATCCTTGCCCAGCTGCCACAACCGCAGCAGTGGGCTTTGTGTTTGCTGCATAAATAAGCCTCCTTTGGTTAGTTATTGCTAACCTTTGGTTCTATGAAAAGGCCGCCGGAAAAGCGGCCTTTTGCACTACCGGAAGTTTTCAGGATGAAAAATCGTTTCAAATCCTGCCATGTGATAGCGGTTGAGCTGGCGGACATAGTGGAGCGCCCGGGCCTTATCCATGCGGTGCCGCACCGGCTCAAACATTCCGTTGAAGTAGGCGGTGGTAACGATATGGATCAAGTCCTCGGTGACCTGACCGGAGCGGACGCTCTCACAGCCGATGACCTCCATGTATTTGTAGGTGTAACTGACTTCGATCTCCACCAACTCGTCAATATAGTGGGCATATTCCGTCCCGGCGGCCCGGCGGAGTAGCAGTTCAAACTCCGGCAGGTGCTCATAGATGTAGTCAAACAGTCCCTCCTGGGCATGGGCGGTGTAACGCCCCATCTCCTCCTGCTGGGTTGGGCCGTCAAACTGGTGAAAAGACTCCTGAATCTCCAAAAAACGGCGCTTCAGCTCTCCCGCGGCAGGCTCCACCAGGGCCCGGAACAATCCCGCCTTGTCAGTAAAGCGGGTATAGATGGAGCCGGTGCTGGTTCCCGCCGCTTTGGCGATGTCCCGCAGGGAGGCCAGAGCAAAGCCTTTTTCCAAAAATTCCTGACGGGCGCAGCGGAGTACATTTTCATAGACCCCTTCGATCTGCTTTGCCATGGTATCGCCTCACAATTCAAAACAGTGTTTTATAACAATGTTTTGAATATACAACCAAAGAGCGAGTTTGTCAAGAGAGGATTTCCCCTTGACAGGGGCAGAAAGGGATGCTATATTGATAATCAGATTATCGGTAATCAAATTATCATTTGTCGGGAGGGGTGTTATGGCAAGACCGGATACTTCCATCGACCCTCGGATCATGGACAGTGCCAGAGAGGAGTTCCTGGCGCTTGGCTTTGAGAGGGCTTCCCTGAAATCCATCTGCCAGCGAGCGGGTGTGACAACCGGGGCTCTTTATAAGCGTTACGCCGGAAAAGAGGAACTGTTTCGCGCTGTGGTGGCGGATACGGTGGCGGATTTGGATGCTGTTTATGAGGAGCGGACGGCGGTGCCGGCATCCGCCCTCTCCGACGAAGACCTGATCCGGGCGTGGTATATGGATGAGGAATACATGCTGTGGTGGTTCCGCTTTCTCAATGAGCGGCGGGATGGCTTTGTGCTGCTGCTCACCGGAGCGGAGGGCACCGCTTACGCCAACTTCCAGCACGACTGGGTGGAGAAAATGACGGAAGGCACCTGGACCTACTACGCCGAGGCCAGACGCCGGGGCTTGTGTACTGTGGATATGACGCAGGAGGAGCTCCATGTAGTCCTGTCCGCCTTCTGGACCACCATTTACGAGCCCTTTATCCACGCCTTCGCCTGGCCGGAGATCCAGCGCCACTGCACTTTGGTCTGCCGTCTCTTTGACTGGTACGCTGCCCTGGGATTCCCCAAGGGATGAAAAACGCCTCTGCGGAGGCTTTTTTCTCGCTAATAAGTTAGCAATAACTAACTAAAAAGGAGTGATACTGTGTTTCAAAAAGTCCTGCGCTACACTGGACGCCACCGGAAGACGACTTATGCCTCCATTCTGGTACTGGTGGCCGGCGTGGCCATGAGCGTGCTGCCCTATTTCTTCCTCTACCGCCTGCTGAGACCCCTGCTGACTGGGGGCAGTCTCACATTGGAGGAAACCCTGTTCAACGCCGGGGCCATGGCTCTGTGCATGGTCCTCTACGGCCTTCTCTATGTGGAGGGGCTGGCACTGTCCCACCGTTCCGCCTATCATACTTTGGAAAACCTCCGGCTCCATCTCCAGAGCAAGCTGGAAAAGCAGCCCCTGGGCGCGATCCAGGAGAAGGGCGTTGGCGTCTGGAAGAAGATGTTCATTGACGACATCGAGAGCATGGAACTTCTGCTGGCCCACGCCCTGCCGGAAGGGTTGTCCAATCTGGCGGTGCCGGTGGTGGTATTTGCGGCCATGTTCCTCACGGACTGGAAGCTGGGTCTGCTTTCCCTCTGCTCCCTTCCGCTGGGCGTACTGGCCATGGGCATGATGTACCGCTCCGGCATGAGCAAGATGGGAGACTACTACGCCGCCGGGCAGAAAATGAACAACACCATCGTGGAGTACATCAACGGCATGGAGGTAGTGAAGGTCTTCAACCGGGACGGAGAGTCCTATCACCGCTTTGAGACCGATGTAAAAAACTACCGTGATTTTACTCTGGATTGGTTCCGGGCCTGCTGGCTGTGGATGGCCCTCTACACCAGCATTTTGCCCTGCGTGGCGCTGGTGCTGCTGCCAGCCGGCGGCTATCTGGTACTCACCGGCGCCTCTACCTTGCCGGATTACGCGCTGGTATTGTGTATGTCTTTTTCCGTGGGACCGCCTCTGATCCGAGCCATGAACTTTATGTCGGTGCTGCCCCAGCTGAGCTACAAGATTGACCAAATGGAATCTCTGTTCAATATTCCGCCCCTGAAAGAAGGAAAAACGGATTTCAACGGAAACGATTTGCAGATCCGCTTTGAGAATGTGCGGTTTTCTTATGAAAAGGACGAAGTCCTCCACGGCATCTCCTTCTCTGTCCCACAGGGGAGCCTCACTGCTTTGGTGGGAGAATCCGGCAGCGGGAAGTCGACCCTTGCCAAGCTGCTGGTCCACTTTTACGATGTGACGGACGGACGCATCACGCTGGGGGGGCAAGACCTGCGAGAGATGTCCCTCGCCTCTCTGAATGAGCAGATCTCCTTCGTCGCGCAGGAGCAGTTCCTGTTCAACACCAGCCTGTTGGAGAACATCCGGCTGGGAAGACCCGGCGCCACCGACGAGGAGGTGCTGGCGGCGGCGGAACGGGCTCAATGCGGAGAGTTTCTGAAACGGCTGGAAAAAGGAATCTATACCATGGCCGGCGATGGCGGCAAAGGGCTTTCCGGCGGGGAGCGGCAGCGGATAGCCCTGGCCCGGGCGATTTTGAAGGACGCTCCCATCGTGGTGCTGGATGAGGCCACCGCTTTTTTGGACCCGGAGAATGAGGAGAAAATGAACGCCGCCATTGCCGAGGTGATCCGGGGCAAGACGGTCATCGTCATCGCCCACCGGCTTCAGTCCATTGCAGGCGCCGATCAGATCGTGGTGCTGGATCAGGGCAATGTGGCAGGGATCGGCCGCCACGATACATTGCGAAAGACTTGCCCCGCCTATGAAAAACTGTGGCGGGCTGCCGAGGGAGCCGCTGCCTGGCGTGTCTCTGCGGAGAAAGGAGGCGACGAGGCATGATCGCGCTGATGAAACGAATCCTGTCCGTATCCGGCCCCTATCAGAGGCGGATCAAGCTGGCCTTTGTCTTTGCGTTCCTGAAGGCCATGCTGTCCAAGGCCCCCATCGGTCTGTCCTTCCTGGCTCTGAGCGCTTTTCTCCAGGGAACCATGACGGCACGGTGGTGCCTGTGGCTGGCGGTGGGCACGGTGGGCTGCGTGCTGCTGGAGTGCCTGTGCCAGAACATCGCCGACCGGCTCCAGGCCGCGGCGGGCTATATGGTATTCGCCGATCTGCGCATGGAGCTGGGACGGCATCTGCGCCGCCTGCCCATGGGCTATTTCACAGAGGGCAACATCGGCAAAATCAGTTCCGTTCTGTCCACCGACATGGTGTTCATTGAGGAGAACTGTATGCACGACATTGCCAACATGATGAGCTATACCTTTGCCCAAGCCATTCTTGTGCTGTGGCTGGCCTTCCTGAATCCCTGGCTGGGACTGGCCGCCTTGGTGGTGGTAGGGATCATTTGGCAGCTGGGCCGCGCTTCCCTGGGGAGCACCCTGGCTCACTCTGATGTCCGACAGGAGCAGAGCGAGGCTCTCACACGGGCAGTGCTGGACTATGTGGAGGGCATTGGTATTGCCAAGACCTTCAACCTGCTGGGAGAGCGTTCCGAGCAACTCACCGAAAATTTCGCCCGGAGCCGCAAGGTCAGCATCGAGTTCGAGGAGAGCCAGGCTCCCTGGATGCGGGCCCTCTATCTGGTGTGCGGTCTGGGCTCGGTGCTGATAATCCCCCTGTCACTCTGGCTCTATGGCCGTGGGCAGCTCTCCATCACCTTCCTGCTGGGTGTCTTGCTCTTCGTCTTTGACCTCTTCGGCCCCATTAAGGCACTCTACAGCCAAGCCACCCGCCTGACGGTGATGAACGCCTGCATGGACCGGATCGAGGCGGTACTGGCCCAGCCAGAACTACCTGACCGGGGCCGGGAGACCTTACCCAAAGCCGGCGGTGCCCCGGAGGTGGAGTTCCGAAATGTCACCTTCGCCTACGGGGAGAAAGAGGTACTGCATGATGTCTCTTTCACACTGAAGAAAAACCGGATGCTGGCCCTGGTGGGGCCCTCTGGCGGCGGTAAAAGTACGGTAGCCAACCTGCTCTCCCGGTTTTGGGATGTCAAACAGGGCCAAATCTTAGTGCGGGGCAGGGATATCCGCGATATTCCTCTTTCTGATCTGATGGATCAGATCTCCATGGTGTTCCAGCGGGTCTACTTATTCCAGGATACCGTCTATAACAATATCGCCATGGGACGGACAGACGCCACACGGGAGGAGGTCTATGAGGCGGCCAGAAAAGCCCGATGCTATGACTTCATCATGGAACTGCCCGACGGCTTTGACACGGTCATCGGCGAAGGTGGAGCCAGCCTATCCGGCGGAGAGCGACAGCGAATCTCCATTGCTCGCTGCATTCTGAAGGATGCTCCCATCGTCATTCTGGATGAGGCCACTGCCAGCGTGGACGCCGACAATGAGAGCTACATCCAGGAGGCCATCACCCAACTGTGCCGGGGCAAGACCCTGTTGGTCATTGCCCACCGGCTCAATACCATTCGTCACGCCGATGAGATCCTGGTTATCGACCAGGGGCGCATCGTTCAGGCCGGCGCCCACGACACACTGATGGAGGAGGAGGGCATTTATCGCCGCTTCATCACCGCCCGCTCCAATCCCACCAGTTGGTGCCGGTAAAGGCAGAGGCGCGAAAGAAAAGAATGACCGGGATGCGTGTCCCGGTCATTCTTCGTTCCAGCTTCTTCCCTTGATTGATCCCGGGGGGCATACAAATCCAATATAGTGGCATCTTGCAATTTCATGCGACAAAGAGTATGATGTGGTTAGCAAACACTAACCGTTATTGAGGTGACCATACTGTATGGATGACAACAAGCAGTTTTGGGAGCGGTTTTCACGGCATTACGCCGGCTTCATGCGCCGCTCTCAGGCGACCTATCAGCAGATCTGCAAAACAATGCGTCCTTTTCTGAAACGGGACATGGATGTGCTGGAGTTGGCCTGCGGAACAGGCCAGCTGTCCGTGCCGCTGTCTCCATGTGTCCGGAGCTGGGAGGCAACCGACTTTTCAGCTGAAATGATCCATCAGGCCAAAAAGCAGGTGCATTCGTCCCGGCTCCATTTCTCCGTCCAGGACGCTACCAAGCTGCCCTACGGCCCGGAGAGCTTCGATGCAGTCGTGATCTCCAACGCCCTCCATGTCATGCCTCACCCGGAAAAAGCTCTGGCGGAAGCCTGGCGGGTTCTGAAGCCGGGGGGATGGCTGTTCGCCCCCACCTTTGTCTGGGGCAAAAGCCGAAGCGCCAGACTCCGGCTCTGGTTCATGGGGCTTTCAGGCTTTCGGGTGTATCATGTCTGGACTGCCGGGGAGCTGATGGCATACCTGTCCGAGCGCGGCTATTCCATCGTTCGCCATCCACTTCTCGGAAGTTCGTTGGCGCCGCTGTGCTGCCTGATGGCCAGGAAGATCCCGGATGAACGGAGCGCGGCACGGCAGACCACCTTCCGGTCCGCGCAGCTCGATGATCCAAAAGTCAAGAAGGAGTGAAAGAACATGTGGAAGTACACAGTGGAAGTCAATGGAATGATGTGCGGGATGTGCGAGGCCCATGTCAATGACGCTGTGCGCAAAGCCTGCCCGGTCAAAAAGGTGAGTTCTTCCCGGAGCAAAAACCAGACCGTGATCCTCTCTGAAACAGAGCTGGACACGGAGGTGCTCATGAACGCCATTCGCGGCATGGGGTATGAGGTCGGAGCGATCCAGAAAGAGCCGTATAAAAAAAGAGGACTATTCGGTTGAGTTCATTGGCGGCAGCGGTCAGAAAAGAGGCGTGAATATGAACACGGCAATGCAGTCGTTTGGATATGGATTAGCGGCTCTGCTGTTTTGCATCGCTATTCTTGGCGTGTGCCATAATATCAAAAAAGCCGCCCGAAAGGTTTTGAAAAGCCAGCAGACACATAAGGATGAGCTGCCGTAAGCGTTTGGAGCTATGGAGCAGATGCGCTTGGCGGTGAACTTACACAGCAGGTCGCTCCTGATTTAAAAGCGCAGATCACATAAAATGCGGTGGAGGCCATATCCAGGCTCCACCGCATTTGATATTCCGTGCCAAATGGCAGGTATTCACTTATCGCGTTGCCGCTCGATAGCAAAGTCCGCCAAATTTGCATAGGCTCATTGCCCGTGCGCATCTTCCCGCATTTTCGTTACCTGCTCCAAGTGCGCCTGCACCGCCGCAAAGGATTTTTCGCTGATCACATGCTCGATCCGGCAGGCATCTTCGGTCGCAGTCTCTTCGTCCACGCCTAATTCCATCAGCATCTGGCTCAACACCGTGTGGCGGGTGTACATCGTCTTAGCAATGGCAAGCCCGGTCTCCGTCAGGGTGATCGCACCGTCAGCATCCACATTCACATATCCGTCCTTTTTCAGAATGGACATGGCTCTGCTGACGCTGGGCTTGGTAAAGCCCAACTGCTCTCCCACATCGATAGCTCGAACGAAGGTGCTGTTCTGTGAAAGAATATAGATGGTTTCCAGATACATCTGGCCAGACTCGTGAATCGCCATAGGAACCTCCAAAAAACGGGCGTTTTGCTTATTATAACACAGGCGTCCGACAAGCGCCATTTTTTCTGTCAACAAAATCCATCCGTCCTCTTGACAAGCGAATTTGTCCTGTATATAATTGCATTAGTTAGCTACCGCTAACCAAGAGGCGGCAGCTATATATTTAACGCATTGGTTAGCAATCGCTAACTACATTTACTGTCAGTTTTTTTATTTCGCCGTACAGTCTTCGCATGGACATGATTTTGTGAGGGAAACGCCTATGTCAGAGGATCTGCTGATTCGCCATTGTTCTCCCACCCTGGCCGGGATCAAGACGGGAAACCTCTTTTCCTGTGCCTGCCCCAGCCGGAAGGATCTGACGAGAGACTTGTGTCGACTGAACAAGAAACTGGTTCCCAGAGGAATACGCGTCCTTCCGCTCCGGGTTCGCAAAGGCCGCGCTTTGATCTATGCCTACCGGCCCAATGCATTGGAGAGCGATCTGACCGATCAGCGGGCCAGAGCCTTGCTTCTGAAATACGGCTATGTGCCGGAAAACCCCAATGGCTGTGTGGTTCACCTGATCCACCGGCTCCGGAGCGAGGGGGAATTCCCCCATGAGATCGGCCTGTTTTTGAGCTATCCGCCGGAGGATGTGCTGGGTTTTATCTGCAATCGGGCGTGCAATCACAAATGCGTGGGCTGCTGGAAGGTCTACGGCAACGAACAGGCCGCCAGAAATATCTTTGAGAAATACGAGATGTGCAGCAAAATCTACTTCCGGCAGTGGCAGCAAGGGAAATCCATCGAGCAGCTCACCGTGGCTGGTTGATGTTTCTACCATAACAAATCCAGAAAGAAAGGTCGTTGAGTCTTATGAGTAAAGTTGCAGTTGTGTATTGGAGCGGCACGGGAAACACCGAGGCCATGGCCATGGCGGTGGCTGAAGGCGCCAAGGGCAAGGGCGCCGAGGTATCTGTGATCACCGCCGCAGAGTTCTCACCGGAGCAGGTCGGCGAGTATTCCGCCATCGCTTTCGGCTGCCCCTCCATGGGGTCGGAGCAGCTGGAGGAGAGCGAGTTCGAGCCTATGTTCACCGCCTGTGAGGGCAGGCTGAGCGGGAAGAATATTGCTCTGTTCGGCTCCTACGGCTGGGGGGACGGCGAATGGATGCGCAGCTGGGAGTCCCGCTGCAACGACGACGGCGCCAATCTGGCCTGTGAGAGCGTAATCTGCAACGAAGCTCCGGACGATGACGCTCTGGCGGCCTGCCGCGAGCTGGGCGCATCGCTGGCCTGACAAAAGCACCGCAGAAGGCAGGAGGTGCTTGTCTCCTGCCTTCTCTCTGGTTCCCCGGTCAGCATAGGTAAAACCAATTCCGAACCCAGAGAAACAGGTCGTGAGAAATCATGCTGAAAGAATATTTATTGAGCCAGGACTCCGGCACAGGCCGTTGGAGCCACGGTATGCCGGGGGTGCAGATCTGCCGATTTTCCCTGCCGGAGCCGGAGCAGGAACCTCTGCGGTCTGTCCCAGTGTGCGGCGCACCGCTCCAGTTTGAGGCGCTGTTCTGCATGACCGGCCGCCTTACTGTCCGAGCGTTGCAGGGTACTTCCTACACGGTGGATGCTCCGGCCATCTTCCTCCTCTCCGACAGCTCCGCTCTCCGCTCGTGTCAGTATAGCGGAAACCTGGGCGGCGTTTTGATTGCCGTAGACGCCAAAGCCGCAAAAGAAAGCCTTGTGACGGTCTGCTCCACCCTGGGGATGAGGTTGGACACCAGGATCGTCAAGGAGAAGATGACGGCGAGGAACGGTTGCATGGCTCTGTGCGGCACACCTTGGACGCAGTCATTTTTTGAAACGGTTCGCTATCTGTCTGAGCAGGAGCAGGAACGCTACTGTGTTTTCAAGTCGGTGGAACTGCTGTATCTGCTCTGCACCGAGGTATCTGAATCGAATGGCTCTCTCTCCGGCTCAGGCTGCCCAGTATCCCACAGTCTGTTGGAAGTCAAGGCATACATCCAGACGCATCTGTCTGATAAGCTTACCATTGCGTTCCTCTGCAAACAGTTTTCGCTTTCCCCGACCTTCTTGAAAGAAGGGTTCCGCCGCGCCTATGGCATGCCGATTCACAGCTTTTTGGTTCAACAGCGCCTCCGTCGGGCACAGGAGCTGATCTGCACCACCCGGATGCCCATTCAGCAAATTGCGCAGGCTGTGGGGTATGAGGGTATGAGCCAGTTCAACGCAGCGTTCAAGCGGGAGTATGGCATGACCCCCGGCCAGTACAGAAAAATGTCGGAAACCGCAACTCTGCGTCCGTTTTGACAGCGACAAACACCCACGGTTTCTGCTACAATAATCAGACATTCCAAAGCATTCAAAGGAGTGACAGCGATGAAACAGCATCGTTTTTGGGCGTGGGGCGCCGTGATCTGCATGATCATGGTCATGGTCACCGGCTACAAACGGAAATAAGGGAAAGGAAGGATCACAATGAGCGTTTATACGAAACTTGCCTGCTTTGCGGGTGGTGCGTTGTTTGGTTCTTTTGGCATCAAGCTGCTGTCCAGCAAGGACGCCAAGAAAGCCTATGTCCATGTCACGGCCGCCGGCCTGCGGATGAAGGATTCGGTCATGGGGACTGTGACCACGGTGCAGGAAAACGCCGCGGACATTCTGGCCTCCGCCAAGGAGCTGAATGAGGACCGGGCTGCGAAGGAAGCGGAGGAAGCCGCCGCTGCCAAACTGGAGAGCGAAGAAGGCTGATTGACCCAGAGGGAGCCGCCAGCGGCTCCCTCTTTTCGTGAAGGAGGAACCTATGAACGCAACCATATTGCACGAAAGCCGGGGGCGCATCCGGTTCCGGCTGCGGCAAAAACAAATGACACTCGCTCAGGCGGATCTGCTGGAGGCATGGATTCAGGGAAAGTCCTGGTGCCGGCAGGTCACCGTCCATGAGCGAACCTGCTGCGTCATCCTGTACTACGATGGGACTCGCCAAGCCGTGCTGAACGAAATTCGGCATTTTTCCTGGCAGGAGGCGGAGCGGACCACCGCGCTGCCCGCCCACAGCAGCCGGGCGCTGAACCGGGAATTTGAGGAGAAGCTGGTGGCAAAGGTGGTGTGCAAGGCCGCCTGCACCCTGTTTCTCCCGTCTCCATTGCGGATTGCCCGCATTCTCTGGCACATGATCCCCTTTGTGCGGAGAGGACTGCGCTGCCTGCTGCGCCGCCGTATCAAGGTGGAACTGCTGGATGCCCTGTCTATTTCCATTTCTGCCTGCAGAAGGGACTTCGGAACCGCCGGAATGGTCATGTTTCTGCTGGAGGTGGGTGAGCTGCTGGAGGAGTGGACCCGAAAGAAATCCGTGGCGGATCTGGCCCGGTGTATGTCCTTAAATGTGGATCGGGTCTGGCTGCGCACGGCCCAGGGCGAGGTACTGGTCCCCGTGTCCCAGATCCAGCCGGGGGACGCCGTGGTGGTTCGTGCCGGCGGTATCATCCCCGTGGATGGTCTGGTTCTGGAGGGGGAGGTCACCGTCAATCAGGCGTCCCTCACCGGAGAGTCCATCCCGGTACCCAAGCGCCCCGGCGGCGCGGTCTATGCCGGCACTGTGGTAGAGGAGGGCGAATGTGTGCTGGAAGTGAAGCAAGCCTCCGGCCAGAGCCGCTATGACCAGATCGTCCACATGATCGAGCAGTCGGAGCAGATGAAGTCGGAGGCTGAGAGCAAGGCCGCCAATCTGGCGGATAAGCTGGTGCCCTATACCTTCGCCGGGAGCCTCATCAGCTTTGCCCTCACCCGGAATATGGCGCGAGCCCTGTCGGTGCTGATGGTGGACTTCTCTTGCGCGCTGAAGCTGGCCATGCCTCTGGCCGTCCTCTCCGCCATGCGGGAGGCGGGACGCGCCCACATCACCGTCAAGGGCGGCAAATTCCTGGAGGCTGTGGCGGCTGCCGATACCATCGTCTTTGACAAGACCGGCACCCTGACCCACGCCTGCCCCCGGGTGGCTCAGGTGGTATCTTTCGGCACCAAGGAGGAAGCCGAAATGCTGCGGCTGGCCGCCTGCCTGGAGGAACACTTCCCACATTCCATGGCCAACGCCGTGGTGGAGGAGGCGAAGCGCCGGGGCCTGCGTCACGATGAGTACCACTCCAAGGTGGAATATTTGGTGGCCCACGGCATCGCCAGCACCGTAGATGGGGAGCGGGTCCTCATCGGCAGCGCCCACTTTGTCTTTGAGGATGAGGGCTGCATCATTCCGGAGGGCGAGCAGGAACGCTTTGACGCCCTGCCGCCGGAGTATTCCCACCTGTATCTGGCGGTGGGGAGACAGCTTGCCGCTGTGATCTGCATCTCCGACCTGCTACGTGAGGAGGCGAAGGAAGTCATATCCGCCCTCCGCGCCCTGGGGATCACCAGTACCGTTATGCTCACCGGCGACAGTTACCGCACCGCCGCAGCCATTGCCGCCCAGGTGGGAGTGGATGACTTCCGCGCCGGAGTCCTTCCGGCGGACAAGGCGGAGTATGTGGCACGGCTCCGCCGGGAGGGGCATACTGTCCTGATGGTGGGCGACGGCATCAACGACTCACCGGCCTTGTCCGAGGCGGATGCGGGCATTGCCATCAGCGACGGCGCCGCCATCGCCCGGGAGATTGCGGACATCACCATTGCCGCCGACAGCCTCTGGGAGCTGGTGGAACTGCGCCGGATCGCCATGGCGCTGATGGCGCGCATCCACTCCAACTACCGCTTCGTTATCGGCTTCAACGGCGCCCTGATTGCCCTTGGTGTGGCCGGTGTTCTGCCGCCCGCCACCTCTGCCACGCTGCACAATCTCTCCACCCTGGGCGTCAGCTTACGGAGTATGAGTGCATTACCACTTAGCAAAAAGAATACACCATGACGAATAAGGAGAGGCAATCTACAGAGATCGCCTCTCCTTATTTTACTTCTTTCTAAATAGGTAATTATTTGCCTGATACATGCCTCTATATACCCAACGCCTGTGCATGGAAAAAACCGTGCTGCTTGTCACGCATGATCCCACAGAGCTGGATATGCTGGGTGTGCCGAATTGCTGACAGAACTGGAATAAAAAACGGGCTTCACAGATGTCAAAATGCTTCTATGGAGTCCGTTCTTTTTCTGTCAGCAGGACGGGGTCTTCACGACCACCAGGTACATCTTGAACGCTGTCACCGCCTGTACTGCGTGAGGGATGCCGGCAGGCATGATAATGGCTTCTCCTGCGTTTAGGGTGTGGGGAACGCCGTCAATGGTAATTTGTGCCGTTCCTTCCAAAATAGTCGCCATAGCGTCTCCGGGAGCAGCGTGGGTGCTAATGGCCTCACCCGCATCAAAGGCAAACAGGGTGATCCCCGCACCGGGCTGTTGGGCCAGGGTCAGGCTGACAACCTTACCCCCTTCATATTCCACTTGCCCCTTCAAGGCAAAGGGCTGCGCATGAGGGACATTCTTAATCAGAGTTTCCATGAGTTATTCCTCCTAAATCATTATGAAAGCGTGATCTGCAGCAGCTTGCAGCCATCCGGAGCAACTACTGCGTGGGGGGTATGGGCGGGAACTGCCAGGCAATCGCCCGTTTGAAGACAGCGGCTGTCCTCCCCCACAGAGACATAAAGCGCCCCCTCCAGAATGTAGTAGAGGGTATCGCCAAAATAGCATTCCTCACTGATACTCTCTCCGTCGCCGAAGGCCAAAAGAGTCATTTGGCAGTGTTCCTGCCGGCTCATAGCCATACTGACCACGCGGCCAGGTTGAATCTGAATCAGCTGGGTGAGCTGCTGGGGCTGCTGTGTGGGCAGGTTGCGTAAAAAGTCCATTGCTCATACCTCCATGGGTCGTTTTATCCTTATGATACCCCAGGAAACGGGATCATTCCATTGCCACAGCAACAACGATCAGGCTGTGATGCGACCAATAATTTCCCGCCGGATCTCCGTCAGTTCCGGCGCCGAGGCATCCCGGCCTTCCCGGCCAGGCAGGGTGATCCATGTTTGAATGGTGGTTGGCCTGGGTGTCAGGACAGCAATTCGGGTGGCCACGGTCAACGCCTCATCAATTTCGTGGGTGACAAACAGAACGCCCGGCTTTTTGATCTTCCAGATCTCCAGAAGCATATTCACCATCTCCATGCGAATGCCGTAGTCCAGTCCCTGAAAGGGCTCATCCATCAGGAAGAACTCTCCGCCGAAATGGAAGGCCCGTGCCAGCGCACATCGACGGGCCATGCCCCCGGAGAGCTGCGTAGGATAGTATCCCTCAAAGCCTTTCAGCCCTACATCCGAAATGAGGGTACGCACAGCCTCCGGCTCAGCATCCTCACGAACCAGACGGATGTTTTCTTCCACCGTTCGCCACGGCAGAAGGCGGGGACTTTGAAACATATAGCTCAGCCGAGTATCGGTTGCCTTGATGGTACCCGTGTCAGGTGTTGCCAGGCCTGAAATCAGGTTAAGAAGCGTGGTCTTTCCGCAGCCGGAGGGACCGATCAGAGCCACGATCTCCCCCGGAGAAAGGGTCAAAGACAAGTCAGACAGGACAGGTAATCCGTCATAGGACTTGGTGATTCCGCTCAGTTTCAGCATGTCACACCTTCTTTCCCACAAAAAGCCATCCTCAGCAATCTTTGTGTGAGATAGCATCCCAATACCAGCAGCAGCGACCAGGCAATGATGGCATCGGGCTCGATGTTGAGCCGGGCCGTGGTGATGGCTCCTCCGATTCCGCTGTTTGTAGTAAGAACCTCTCCCATAACTGCCAGCTTCCATCCGCCTCCGATCACGATTTCCAGCGCTGAGCGGAAATAAGGGCGGATAGAAGGAAGGGTTACATGGCGCAGCATCTTCCAGCGGGAAAATTGGTAAAGGCGCGCCATCTCCAACAGCTGTGGATCTACGCTGCGGACGCCGTGACTGAGGTTGATCACCACAGTTGGAACTGTGGCTGTGGCCACGATGAAGACGCAAGGCTTTCCGTTAAATCCAAACCACACCAGTGCCAGAACCACCCAGCATACGGGCGGAATGGCCTGGAGCACATGGATCAGTGGGGTTCCCACATCCTCTATCTTGGGACACAGGCCAAACAACAGCCCCAGAACAGCGCCAACGCCCACACCGATGGCCAGGCCGGCAATCAGCCTCAGGATCGTTGTTCCTATGGTGGCTCCGAAATCCGACTGCGTCATCAACCGAACCAATGTAGAAAGAACTTGGGCAATGGGGGGCACCACCAGCGGCGGGAAAAAGAGAGATGCCAGCTGCCAGGCTCCCAGCAGCAGGCACACTCCCGAGGCACGGCGGAACCACAGTCCCGCCTTACCCTGCATAGAACAGCCCCTCATCGGGCAGCTTTCCACCGATCATAGAGGGCTCAAAGTTGTAAAGAAGGTTATAAAAGGTATCCAGTTCCTCTTTGGCGTCCTGGGCACTCTTAAAAGTCAAGCCCATATTGGGAATCGCTGCCTCCACAATTGCGGCTTTCATGCCCAGATACTCCTCAGCCAGCGCAGCAGCCTCAGCCGGGTGATCCAACACCCACTGCACGCTCTCCTCATAGGCGGCCTGGAACTGGGCGGCCAGCTCAGGGTTCTCGTCCAGGAATGTCTGCGTGGTGCCGAAGCCCGCGTTGGGGATCATGGTATCGGTGCCGGTGGATCGCTGCCACTCGGTTTCAAAGCTGAGTGCCCGGCGCACATTCTCATTCTGTACCATGGCGGAAGTAACCTGGGGCTCGATCAAGGTGGCGTATTCCGCTTCCCCGGAGGCCAAAAGGGCGGCTACTTCTGCAGTACTGGCGTAGACCACCTGGACATTTTCACCCACCGTCAGGCCGGCCTCACTCATAAAATACTGGGTGAGCGCATCTGGAGGAGAGGACTGAAGCGGAATATATACCGTCTTGCCCTCCAGGTCGCTCCAGGTTGTGAAATTCGGATCGGTGGTCATAAAGTACGTAACGCCCCAGGTGTTCACATTCATCAGACGTACATCAAGTCCCTTATTATAGAGGGTGGATATCACGGTCAGGGGAAATGCGTACAGGTCATGTTCTCCGCCCTGGACCATAGCCAGAAGTTCTTCCGGGGCATTCCACACATTCAGGTCAATTGTCACATTCTCCCCCAGCAGCTGCTCCTCCATCATGTGAAGAACCGGCAGAGCAGGCGGGGCAGTGGGCACGCCTACAGAGATGGTAATCGGTTCGGCGGCCTGGCTGGATTCCTCTGCTGTGTCGTTTTGGTTGGTGCTGTCCGCAGGCGCATTGCCCCCGGCACAACCGGCCAGGGCAAAGAGCATCATAGCAGAAGCCAGGATGGAAGCAAGAGTGCGTTTCATTTGAGATCCTCCAATCTGAATCAATATAATCCTGCTTGTGGTTAGACATAGCTAACCACAAGCAGGATTATTACATAAAACAACAGGACCGTCCGTTGCTATGGCAACGGATAGCCCTGATTTTTCTGTCTATGCGGTTAAAAACTTACTGTCCAAAATTTGAATAACCTGTCCCTGATAAGTAAGAATACCCTCTTTCTGCATTCGGCCCAGTTCTCGGGAAAGGGCGCTGCGATCTACACACAGATAGTCCGCCATCTCTCCACGTCCCATCTCCAAGCGTATCTCACCATTGGAGGCAACTGGCAAACCTTGAAGATAGACCTTAATCCGATTGCGAAGCCGGTTCTGTGCCAACATACGCATTTTCTGGTTGAGGAATAAAGCTCCTCTTCCCATTTCCTGCAACAAATTGGCGGTTACCCGCATCCGGTATGGACACCCGTTCTCTTGCTGCAGCAACAAAGGGTCAAAGTCCAGATAGAGCACCTCTGTATCGTTAAGGGCATCAATTTGAATGGGGCTGTCTTGGGACATGGAGCAGACCAATGTCTCCCCAAACACGCGCCCCCTACTCAGGCGATCAATGGTTAGTAGATTTCCGTCCTCGCTGTAAAGTGAGATCCTTAAGGTGCCAGACATAACAACGCCGGGGCGCTTTTGGCAATCACCGATCCGCAGCAGAATTGTGTCCTTTGGAATTGCCCGCACTTCTCCATGCAGGCAGTTAAGAACATTCTGATACTTTTCTTCCGGAATACCGTCGAACAGCTGGCAACGGCGCATCGCCGCAAAAATCGAACCCATGAGATCCCTCCGTGTTGCTGTGGCAACCGACAAAAACAAAAAGCTTCTTTATAGTTAGCAATAACTAACCATTATTATACTGCTTAGACAATGAAATGTCAATGTAAGGAGGCTGTCTATGAATGGGATCGGTTTAGATTGCGGAACTGCTACTGTCAAACTGGCTATGCTCTCACAGGAGAGGGAGCTTTTGTGGTTCAAATCCTCCGCGCATCATGGTGCCGCAGTTCAAACAGTTCGGGCACTTCTCGGCGAACTACTGCAGGCGGATAGCAATGCTTGCGGCTATCCAGTAATGCTTACCGGAAGCATAGGAAATCGACTTTTAGATGTCTGTCCCGGACTTTTAACTCTGGGCGATATTCCCGCCATCCATCGCGGCATCCATCTGCTGGCGCCGGAAGCGAAATCTGTCATTGAAATTGGAAGTCAGAGCGCCCGTTTCCTCACCGCTCTGGATTGTGGCACTCCCCCCAGATTTGCAGTGAATGAACACTGTGCCGGGGGCACTGGTTCCTTTTTTGAAGACCAAATGTCCCGGCTGGGCCTGCGGATCGAAGACTATTCCGAACTGGTAGCAAAGGCTCGCTCCATTCCCCGCCTCTCTGGCCGATGTGCTGTCTTTGCCAAAACGGATATCATTCACCGACAGCAGGAGGGAGTGCCTACTCCTGACATTCTGCTGGGGCTCTGCTACGCAATGGTCCGCAACTATAAAGCAGTCATTGTGCGGGGACTTTCTGTGGAGAAGCCTGTGGCTTTATGCGGCGGAGTTGGCTACAATGCGGGGGTTCTTCGGGCTATTCGGGATGTTTTTGGTCTCACGGAAGAAGAATTGATTTTACCGAAGAATTTCCTCTACGCCGGCGCCGCCGGGGCTGCGCTGGCTGCTCAGGAGGCAGGCACCTGTTCCATGGGAGAACTACTGGCCTCTCTGTGTGGGCAGGATTCAAACACGGAAGACCGGCTGCACCGTCGTCAGCCACTGGGGCCTGATCCCAAGGTTTTTGTATCTGATCCGCCTGTTTCCGGCCATATCCCACCACAGGGCTGCGCTTTGGGCATTGATGTAGGTTCTACCAGCACAGACCTGGTTCTCACGGATCAATTCGGAGAACTGGTGGACTTCCAGTATCTTCGCACCGCCGGAGACCCGGAGGCTGCGGTGCGAAAGGGCCTGGAGAATATCCGCTCCCGTTTTGGGCGGATTCCCCTTCTGGCAGTTGGCGTCACTGGCTCCGGACGAGAGCGGATCGGCCGGCTCATCGGTGCGGATGCCGTGCGAGATGAGATTACAGCCCAGGCAAGAGCTGCCATCCAATGTATGCCCAAAGCAGATACCGTCTTTGAGATCGGCGGTCAAGATTCTAAATACATCTCCCTTCAGAATGGGCAGGTTGCAGACTTTCAAATGAACAAAATCTGTGCTGCCGGAACCGGCTCCTTTGTGGAGGAGCAGGCCGCACGCATGAACATCCCTTTGAAGGACTTCGGCCGCCTGGCACTTACTGCAAAGGCCCCTGTGGAATTGGGAGAGCGATGCACCGTGTTTATCGAGACCGCTATCCAATCTGCCCAGGCACAGGGAGCCACCCAGGCAGAGGTCGCAGCCGGTTTGTGCCAGTCCATTGTCCGAAATTATCTCCACAAAGTAGTTGGGAGCAAGCCAGTAGGACACCATATTGTGCTCCAGGGCGGTGTGGCCTATAACCCCGGCATCGTGGCCGCTTTCCGCCAGGAATTTGGAGATCGGCTCACAGTCTCTCCCTGCTTCTCCATCAGTGGAGCACACGGCGCCGCCCTGCTGGCACTGGAATCCAAGAAAGGCCCTACCCGCTTCCATGGGTTCGACAGGCAGCCGGAAGCGGAGGTCGCCCTGTCCGCGGAGATTCAACGCAACATCGCCTTTTACCAGCGTGGCCCACGGTTGCTGTTGGAAGGTTATGATCCAACACCTGTCCCCGGAAGGAAAACGGTGGGTGTACCTTTTGCCCTGATGATCCACAAGTTCTTTCCTATGGCAAATGCCTTCTTCCGGCAGTTGGGATTCAATGTACTGCTCTCGCCGTCTACCAACGAGGAGATCATACGCCTCTCCCAACAGACAGCCCAGGCGGAGACCTGTTACCCGGTAAAGCTGATCCATGGTCATATGGCCTGGTTGGCAGAGCGCGGTGTTGACTATATCTTTCTCCCCTCCATCCATACCATGAGGCATGAGACCTCCAAGGTTGAGCACAACTACGGCTGTGTCTATATGCAGACCGCACCTCAGTTGGCCGCCCGTGCCCTTCGTCTGGAGGAGCGGGGCATTGAGTTGCTCAACCCTGTGTTCGATCTGGACTTTGGGCAGGAAGCGATGGCATCAGCTATGCTGGGCCTTGGAAAACAGCTTGGCATCCCCAAACTGCGGTGTCTGCCTGCCCTGATGGCCGGAGCCCAAGCGGTACGCCGGCATACAGCAGCAGTAGAGCGGCAGGGTCGTGAACTGCTTTCCTCTCTGAATCCTGAGGACAGAGTACTTGTACTGATCACCCGGAACTACGGTCTTTCCGATCCGGTGCTGAATATGGGAATCCCTCGTCTGCTGCTGGAACGGGGGCACAAGGTAATTACTCTCTCCCATTTGCCTGCTCACGACCTGGATCTGTCAGCGGACTACCCCAATCTGTACTGGCCCTTCGGACAACACATCCTCTCCGGGGCGAAACTCGTGGCCCATCACCCCAATCTGTACGCCGTCTATCTCACCAATCACGGCTGCGGACCGGATACGATGCTCTCCTATCTGTTCCGGAAGGAGATGGGCGAAAAACCCTATCTGCACATCGAAGTGGATGAGCACTTCTCACCAGTAGGCGTTATTACTCGCATCGAGGCATTTCTCCAGAGTCTGGAAAGCCGTTCCTCTCAGCCACTGCCGGATCACTTTCAGCTCACAGCTGTGGAACACTGCTCTACCAAAGTCGTTGATATCCCAGAATCAAACCACGGCCCTTTATATGTTTTGGATCTGCCGCCGTTTACCACATATCTTAGGAAATATGCTGAAATGGTATGGAATGTGGAAACCCATCCCATGCCTCTGGGCGGCACTTCCCTGGTTTTGGGCCGGGGGGAGACCAGTTCCAAAGAGTACCTTCCCTTCCCCGCATTACTGGGTGGTATTCTGAACGCAGCGGAGAAGGAATCCGATTCCTTTCAGATGCTGATTCCCTCCACCCAAGGCGCGGAGGCCGACGGCCAGTACCCGTGGGCGGTGGAGGCAGTGCTTGCCAACCGGGGACTGGAGCGGGTAACACTGGTTTCCCCGGAACTGGAAACTTTGCCGGAGAACATCCCAGATCCAGACCTGTTGTTCCGAGCCGTGTTGGCAGGAGATCTCATACTGTGCGCCCCGCCTGAGCAGCGCAGCGCACTAAGTCCAGACGACATTCCAAATTGGGACAGCCTGAGCACGTTGGCGGCGCAAATCGGAAGCATCCCTGTCAAAAGCCAGCCTCTTGCCGCGGTGGGAGAACCCCTTACGCTGTTTGCTCTAAACGACGGGGTGCTGGGAACGCTGGAAAGGCAGGGCCGGCCTCTGTATCGTGCCCCCCTGAGCGAGTACCTCTGGTTTCTCTGGCGAGATTCCGGAAGTGTCATAGCCGCTTCCTGGACGGATCAAATGACAGAACTGGGGCGCCTATTGGGGGCGAGAAGCAGCTTCTCCAAAGATCCGGAGGGGATGCGTACTGCAGCGGATCAGCTGCTGCCGAGATTTGCCGGAGCCAACGGTCGGTACCGTTTGGCCAAGGCACGGGAACTTGGCCGAACATCGGCTGGTGTGCTGACGCTGGCTCCCCGGTATGAAAACACAGCAACACTGTTGGATATGACTGGTGAAATGGGTGGAATCCCCCACTTACATCTTGCCATGGACAGTGATTGGGACGAGAGCGCCTGGTCCCGCCTAAACTCCTTCCTCTATTACCTGAAATAAACCCCAGAATCATACCCTTTGTCCGTGCAGGCAGTTTATAGAAGCCTCTTTTGTTTTTATCGACCGAGGCTGTAGAAAAAGCACCGGAGGAGTGGTGAAGGAAAAAACCTGTTGTTGATTTGACCCGATGTATGTCCCTGAATATGGATTGTGTCTGGTGGAGCACAGCTCAGGTCAGGTGCTGTTCCCTACGCCCCAATCCTGCCAGCAAATGCCACAGAGGTCCAAGCAAGCGGCATTATCCCCGTGGGCTGAACGGTATTTGAAGGTGAGGCCACCGTCAATTAGGTATCCACTTGCCAGAGATTCCATCCCAGTTTCCAATCGCAGGCGGCGTTGTTTGTGTAGGAACTATTGCGGAGGAAGTCGAGCTTCGTGGTTTGCGACATGAGGCGTACCACTCCAAGGTGGAGTATCTGGTGTCCCACGGCATCGCCAGCACCGATATACTCATCGGCGACTGTTACCGCACCGCCGCAGCCATTGCCGCCCAGGTGGGAGTGGATGACTTCCGTGCCGGAGTCCTTCCGGCGGACAAGGCGGAGTATGTGGCACGGCTCCGCCGGGAGGGGCATACTGTCCTGATGGTGGGCGACGGCATCAACGACTCACCGGCCTTGTCCGAGGCGGATGCGGGCATTGCCATCAGCGACGGCGCCGCCATCGCCCGGGAGATCGCGGACATCACCATCGCTGCCGATAGTCTCTGGGAACTGGTAGAGCTGCGCCGGATCGCCATGGCGCTGATGGCGCGCATCCACTCCAACTACCGCTTCGTTATCGGCTTCAACGGCGCCCTGATTGCCCTTGGTGTGGCCGGTGTTCTGCCGCCCGCCACCTC